>CAYHSB010000048.1:8706-10511 GCA_964359185.1 uncultured Chitinophagales bacterium | reverse complement strand
AAGAACCGCTGGGATGAAAGCGGTCAGCCTTATCAGTGCACGGCAGATGATTCAGCGTACGCAACTTTTGAGTTGGCAGGAGGAATCATAGCGCAGCTCAATTCCTCTTGGGTGTTCCGTGTACGGCGAGATGATCTGCTGACGCTACAGGTCGATGGGAGTAAAGGTTCAGCAGTTGCCGGGTTACGAAAGTGTGTCACTCAATCCTACACTAGCACGCCTCGTCCGATCTGGAACCCTGACGTGGAGAGTAAGATCAGCTACCTGGATGGGTGGGAAGCGGTGTCAAGCGCTGGGGAGTACGATAATGCGTTCAAGGCGCAGTGGGAATTGTTCCTTAAACACGTCGTGAAAGACGACCCTTTTCCCTGGAGTTTGTTGGAGGGTGCTAAGGGCGTTCAACTGGCCGAAAAGGCCTACGAGTCCTGGCAAAAACGTCGCTGGGTTGATGTTCCTGAGCTTGAAGTTGTCATAAAAAAGAATTGACTATCATAGGTTGCTCTCCGGGATCGATTACGCAAGTCTTCCAGTTTCATTCTTCGTAAGGCGCCTACTTCACAGTAGAAGTCCACGTTCCACTCTCTGACTCCTAAGTATCTCCTCGAGAACTCCGAGGCCCCTTACGTCCTCAACCTCAGTAGGGCGACAGTTCTAGAGTCCCTGAATTCGGTTGCAAAGTCTAAGATGCGACTTGATAAATAGGCTTGGGATTGAGGCAACTACGACGCCCGAAGCGCATTCACGATATTTAGTCGCGCGGCGCGGGCTGCTGGCAGGAATCCCCCGACGAGACCCATGAGAAGCGAGAACAGCATAGAGTAAACTACAGTGGAGGGAGAGAGCGAAAAACTGAATGCCAGTTCTGCAAACGACCCGAAGTTAATTGTGGAGATAGTAAAGAATTGTAAAAGAGACGCGAACACTAATCCCACTGCTCCGCCGATGAGCGCGAGGAGAAGGGATTCAACAAGAAATGCAGTCAAAATGTTACGGCGGCGGAATCCCAGAGCTCTGAGCGTGCCGATCTCAACAGTTCGATTTGCTACCGCTGCGTACATCGTTATCATAGCTCCTATCACCGCTCCCGCGCTGAAGATAATGGTTACGACAAGACCGAGAATCCTGATGAACATCGCCATCAGTTCAGACTGCTCTTCATAGTATTGCTTCTCCCGCCTTGCGTCGAAGTGCTGCAGACGCCGGTCCTTCTCAAATGCCGACAGAAACCTGTCGTACGCATCTTGATGCTCGAGTCGAAAAGTCAAAGATGAAAACACCGGTCTATCGAAGGCCGGCATTAGTTGCTCTCCATCTCCCCAAATCTCTGAATCGAATCCTGTACCGTCGGTATCGAAAGTGCCGGCCACGGTCCATTCGCCACCTCCAAACCTCAGAATTTCACCAACCTTTCCCCCCTGAAACCGCTTACGGATAGAGCTGCCGACAATAACCTCAGGAACACCCCAGCGGAACATTCTCCCCTCGACTAATTTTACATATGGCCGGAGGGCAAAAGCTTCTGGTGCTACACCACGAACAGTCACATTGCCCATATCATTGGAACCGATCTTCAGAAGGTTGATAATGACAACGACTTCCCCGGATGCAATCGGTTTCCCGTCTGGGAGCCTCGCGACACCTGACATGGACTTAATGATATTTGCGGTTTCACGGTCGACGATGCTCAGGATTTCTGAACTCGCAGCTTTACGAACGATGATGACATTATCATCAGAGCCTGTGGCGACAAGAGTTTTCTTCACACCATGGGAGAGCATCAACACGGCGGCAAAAACGAAGACCAC
>CAYHSB010000048.1:0-8606 GCA_964359185.1 uncultured Chitinophagales bacterium | reverse complement strand
CGCGTGCTGAGCGCTCGCTGGATAGGAAACAACGCAGCAAGAACACCGACGAGGAGTGCGGAGGAGCATGCGAGAAAAATCGTAATCGGTTCCACGTTAAAGATTGGAAACCATCCCCTGGGGAGAGAAGCTGCAAAGCCTTGGGTCATCGGAAATGTAAGAGCTAGACCGATTGCGCCGCCTAAGGACGATATCAACAGTGATTCACCGCCGATGAGTCCAACGAGGTGGATCGCAGAAAATCCAAAGGTTTTCAACACAGCGTACTCGCGAACGCGCTCCCTCGCTGACATGACCATCGTGTTCCCAAGGACAAGAAGAATGATGCCGATAATCACAAATGAGATGAAGTTCATTGCATTAATGATGGCGCTAGACATCGAGATGAAGCTCTGCGTGAATGCCCGCTCGGTCTCCGTCTTAGTTTCAGCACGTGAATTCTTGAACTGGGCATCGATCTGGTCAGAGATCGCAGCAGAGTTGTCGGGATTACTGATTCGAATGATATACCAGCCAACCTGCCCTGCCCGAATGGGAGCCTCTTGCCTCATCCGTTCGTCAAGATACTGCCAGTGAAAGAGCATCTGTGAGGGATCTGTCGTTTTATTGCGGGGATGGTAAATACCTCGAACGACAAACTCCCATCTCCCAGGATAAATATCGCCATCGACAGGCATCACGTCGCCGATTTTCAGATTGTAGTTCTTCGCGATCTGCTCACCGATGATACAGGCGTTTCGTTCGCGCTTGAAGGCTTCGAGCTCCTTTTGGTCTATGAGAAACTCCGGAGTCGCGTCGAAAATGTTTTCAGCATCGACAGCTAGTCGAGCGAAGAACTGATTCTTATCAATATAGACTCCCCCGAACCAATTGGCGTAGGTCACCAATTCCACTCCAGGCACTCTTGCAATTTTGTCCCTATATGCAAGTGGCAGAGGAAAGATAAACGATACAGCGTGCCGCGTGATGAGCCGATTCGCTGCAGAGGCCTCCACCCCGACGTACCATGCTGTCACGACTGTCCGTAGAAGTCCAAACGCCATTACGGCTATTGTGATGCCGAGGACAGTAAGAAACGTGCGCAGCTTGTGACGCAGTGCGTTCTTGAATATGAGTTTAAAGACGCGCATCAAGTTCCTTTACGTTAACTCACCTTTATCCAGATGGCGGATCGTGTGTGCCTTCTCAGCTGCTCGGGGATCGTGCGTTACCACGACGATAGTCTTCTTGAACTCATCATTCAGGCGCTCGAGCAACGTCAGTATTTCTCCCGCTGACTGCTTGTCAAGATCTCCTGTGGGTTCGTCTGCGATAAGAATCGTTGGGTCGCCGGCAATAGCACGTGCAATTGCAACGCGTTGCTCCTGTCCACCTGACAGCTGCCGGGGGTAATGATCCATCCGGTCAGCAAGACCAACGAGGTCGAGTGCTGCATCGACATGCTCTCGCCGCTCCTTCTTTGAAAGCGAAGTAAGCAGAAGCGGAAGTTCAACATTTTCATACGCCGTTAACACAGGCAATAAATTGTAGAATTGAAAAATAAATCCGACGTGCCGTGACCGCCATTTTGCCAAAGCTGACTCGCTGAGAGACGAAAGGTCCGTTCCAGCAACAGTAACCGTTCCACTGTTCGGTTTGTCGATTCCCGCGATGAGGTTTAGTAAAGTTGTTTTCCCTGAACCTGAGGGACCCATCAGTCCGAGGAATTCCCCCTCGGGCACGGTCAATGAAATGTCATTCAGGACAGGGATTTCCAGACTATCGCGCCGGTATGATTTGAAGAGATTTTTGATTTCAATGATCGGTCCTGGCATAGAATCTCCAATGAAAGATTATTCTACTTTACCTTCACTTTTGTACCTGCTCTGATACGGTCATCGATGCGCGCGATGACCTTCTGGCCTACATCAACTCCTTCTTTGATTTCGACCAAGGTACCGATGTGCTCACCAACGACGATTGGAATTTCGACGGCGTGTTCATCCCGCACGGCAAACACCACCTCCTTGCCATCCCGGGTCGTCACAGCAGTTGAAGGAAGAGTCACGATCGACTTCGCCTTTGCAATAGAAGGATCGGGTGGCTTAGATAAGAACGTAACCTTTGCACTCATCTCTGGAAGAACACGGTTATCGTACGATTTGAACTTCACCTTCGTAAGCACCGTTGCCTTTGCCCGATCTGCTGTTGGGACGATCTTACTAACATAGCCTTGGTAGCGATGGTCAGGATATGCATCCAGGACAATCTCGCATGTCTGGCCAGGCGAAATGCGTTCAATGTTTGATTCGGAGACATCAGCCTCAACCTCGAGCGAGGCCATGTCTGCTAAAGTCACAACTGAGCCACGTGAGCTTGATGCTGCGGCAAACGGTGCCACCACTTCTCCGACGTCTGCATGTTTGGCGAGCACGGTGCCGTCAAAGGGTGCACGGATGCGTGTGTTCTCGAGTGCTACTTCGGCAGCAGTAACGGCAGCTTTGGCTGAACCAATGGAAGCTATCACGCGTTTGTAGCGAGCTTCAGCCGCATCATAATCAGCCTGCGACGTCAGAGCCTGAGCCAACAAATTCCGCTGTCGTTCTAACGTCTGTTGAGCATCGTTCAGTTCCGCCTCGTACAGGCGTAGGTTTGCACGTGCCTGCTCAAGAGAGGCAAGTACATCCTCGTCTTCTATACGAGCAATGATCTGTCCCTGTTTCACACGGTCCCCTTCCTCAACACCGAGGAAAACAAGTCGACCTGTTCCTTTTGATGCAACAGCGGCTTTCCGTTGGGCGACGACGTAGCCACTTGCGGTGAGGACAGCGTTTGCTTGTGCGGGGGAGGTGAATGCTGCCATTGCAAGCTGAACCTCCACGGTGGAATCGAACCCACCACTGAAAATCAGATAAGCAGCCGCCAAGAGGAAAAGAACCACCACACCAATCACAACCTTTATCCAGACTCGGGATTTACCAGAAGATGGTTCTTGGCTCGGAGAACGATCAATTCGCAATGCAGAAAGATCAGCGGTCTTTGTCTCAGTTGTCATTTGCAGGCTTGTCCGCACACGAGCATATAAGAAGACACTTTTATGATATGCGAGCTCTCAAACGATCAAGTGTACAAAATTTTGTCCTTATTTTCAAGCATCTTCGATTAGCAACATTTCTTCTTGGAAAAGAGAAATGCTGGATTGATTATCGAGCCGCATTTCGAAGACTCAAGTCTATTCACATATGCACGCTTCAAACAAGGCCTCAAGCGTTGCTTCTCCGGCCACAATCCGATCAGACGGTGAGAATGGTCATAGGAGTGATACCCTAAGCCACAGTTATCCCGCTTCGGTGTTTGGCCGAAGAAAAAAATCACGAAGCTTGTAGAGGTAGGTTTACTCTTGACGTTTGTTGGCATTCTGTCTATTTCTTTATTAATTTTGCATGGGAGGGAAATGGGAAACTATGATGCCTAAAACGCTGAAGCCACCTTACCTTAGGAAGGCCGGACAACGGGGGCGGATTAGTATTTGGATTGTGGATGGTACCTATGTTCGCACCCATAAGGTTGTTCAAGAAACTTTAGTGAATGCCCACTGGAAAGGTGTACTTGATTTGCTCCACTCATGGTCGCTGGTTTTGCACTGGCCTTTATTTTGTCTAATCATATTTTCAGAGCAGCTGGACTACCAACCGCTTCTTTTTCTTCTTCAATTAACTCTCTGTTATTAAGTAAGGAGAGTTCTCATTCAAATACTGGGCATAAGGAGACAAATAAATGTCGAGAATATCGCACCGTGTTTTCTTTGGTCTGATGATTCTGTTATCACTGCCTGTGTTGGCCATCAGCCAGGGTGATTCGGGGTTCAACGGGAAATGGGCGCTCATTCCCGGGAGGAGCACCGAAATAGATCTTTACGGAACGCTGTCCCTGGTAATTCAGCAGAACGCCTCTACAGTCACAATCATCCAAACTTGGGGTATTGGTCGCAGTTTCACAGACACGCTTGCCTTAAGGACAGGCGGAGCCATTAATCAGATCCCAATTCGGGACAGGGTCTGGCCGACTAACGTGTTCATGGGGATTTCCATGCAGAAGGGTGCGACTGAACAAGTCACGGCAACATGGGAAGATAATGGGATGCTCCTCAGAGTTGAAAGACGCTATGATGTGCTTTCCTCTCAGGGAAGGCAACAAATCTCCAGCATCGAAACCTATCAACTCTCGAGCGATAAGGAAACTCTTACCTTCAGGATTAAACGGTCCACGCGCAGGACTGGCCCGGAAGTGATTTATGTACTGAAAAGGTCTGGTGCCAAACAAGCCTACTTCATGAAGATCGAAGACAACTGGGAAATCACGGGTAAACTCCCCGAGCAGGCGTTCCTCATAAGTTTGCAGGGAGTGGTGAACACGGGCGCTCCAAGGCTTTATTTCATTTATCCCGAGGACTGGCCTTTTACATACACAAGATCCGTTTTTGAGTTTTACAAGAATCAACGTAACTACACGTTCGAGGAACTGAAAACTCCCGAGGAGGCGCTCCGAAAGCTGAAGGATCACGTAAAAGGTTACGTCGTTTGGGACAAGTCGGTGCGAACCTCACTCATCGTCGCTTTTACGGTTGCTGGACTGGAGAAAGCCGTGGTCGTAAGTGAAGATTTGATACCTATGGCGGAGAGAACCGGCCTGAAGCCGGTAGCGGATTTCCGGGATAAATTCACAGGACAAAGTGATGCAGAAATTTATAGCTGGGCATACAGACAGTATTGGAATCGCTGTAGCAAAGATTTTGTGATCTGGTTGGGTGGCGAGGCTGGCAATATCATGAAACCAGCGGTAGCCGACTTCGGGATTTACAAACAGACCTTCTTCACGGATTTATCTGCTAAACCGGAAGATGCTGAAGAGTACGCTCTCGCGAAAAAAATCTTCAGTGAGATGAAGCTTCTGTCCATGGTCATGGGGTGGCACTCATATGCGAAGGACAAGGAGCGAGATTTCGTGAAGCTTACTTCCAATTATGCCCTTCGTGTGGAGGGTTTACACACTTTGCCCAACATGAGTTTTAGCTGTCAAGTCCCTGCATCACCAGGATTCAAATTCAAAAACAATCACAACGTGGTTCCCGCCAAGAGCTATACCCCGGAGAAAAAAGTTTACATCTCCTGCATCCAGACAGATGGCATTGGGCTTGGCGCATGGCTTAAACCCGGACGTGGTGAGATTCCTTATGCTTGGGAAGTGACTATGAACTGGGTTTGGCTCGCTCCATCAATGCTCGAGTATTTCTACAGCATGGCAACGCCCAATGATTATTTTATCGGCTGCCTGTCAGGCCCGGGCTACATGTACCCCAAAGCCATCCCTCGCCAGTACCTGCCCGAAGTCATTGAGAAAGCAAGAGAACTTATGCAAAAGCTTGATCTCAATGTTTTCGAGATCATGGACTACTCCGAAGGGGCAACCGTTGAGGGGAATACTGAGCTGACCAAAGAAGTGGTCGAAGCTTACTACAAAGGTATGCCAGAGGTGCTCGGGTTCGTCAATGGCTATGCGCCGGCGTTCACCTTTATCGTTAAAGATGAAAAGCCTTTGATCTCGTATGACTATTATCTATCTCCGACTCGTCCAGAAGCAGATGCCGTGGTGGATCTGCAGGAACTCGCCGCCATAAACGCCAAACGGCCCTATTTTCTCCTCGTACACGTCCGCGAGTCGAGTGATATTGAGAGAGTGAAAGGGATTCTATCCAAATTGGGTTCAGAGTTTGAAGTCGTACCGCTGGACATATTCCTGAAAATGGCGGGTAAAGAACCTACTTTCCGAGAGCGGTTTTTGGAGTAATAAAGGCATCGGCGAGCAAAAGAGAAGCAAGCTTTTGCCTGCTTTCCCAAAAGGTATCAACGCGCAGTTGCTTGTTCCCGGTTTGTTCGGCGAAATTTTCCAGTGAACTTGGACGCTAGATTAAAGATGAACTCCTGAAGTGACGCCAAAAAAATCACCGATTTCATCCTCTTGTCTCCATCCGACTGGTCCTAAGGCTTATAGTTGAAGAATCGAGTGGCCTCACCACTCCAACCTTCCTGAGCGAGGCATATCTTTTCTTCAGCTTTTGTTTGATAGTTCTCATGTAGGCCAACCGTAAAGGGGAATACTCCTCAATCGTTTTGACATATTCCTCGGTGTACATGTTCCTATCTCGAGCGACAGCCTCCAGAACCATTGCGATGCAACTTCTCTCGCTGAGATCACTTAGTGCCTCTGCTTGAGGAGCAAGAAATTGATTCGCTGAACTCAGCACACTTGTCACGAACGCGAGCAAGCGGTTCGTGATATTGTCAAGATGCCCCCGAGGAGGAATCCGAGAGAATATTGTCAAGTGGCCTTTCCTCTGATCCTTATCCAAGTCTTGAAGATCATCAATCAGCTGTAGGAATACACCGTAACCGAACGCAAAATCGGCTGCCCCGATTGGAAGAGTGCCGTTAGCTAAGTAACCATCAGCGAGCACGGAGGTACCACCTTTTTCAACGCTGATCCGCAAGATGTCTCGATCGTTGAGGGGACTTGCGATCTCTTGTTGAGAGAGCCCTTTTTCCTGCGCACGATGAATAGCGAGCAAACTCTGATAGACGCTGGGGTAATGGGGACGCGGATACTCTCCTTCGATCATGCTTACAAGCTCAAAGATAACATCTTCATAGGAATTTGTCGCTTCAACCTTTTCGCCAGCCAGGCGTTGTCTAAGCAAATGGGTAAACTCCCGCTTCGTCTGGACTGGGATCGTGGAATCGTCAAGGTAGTTATCCGTATAGGGGTAAAGCATACTATACGCAAAAGCTGACGGTGTTAACTTTACTTCTTTTTCCAGGTAAACTTGAATGCTGTTTATGATCCAGACATTACGAAGGGCTT
The DNA here is from genome assembly GCA_964359185.1 of uncultured Chitinophagales bacterium. Lineage (GTDB taxonomy): Bacteria > Bacteroidota > Ignavibacteria > UBA10030 > JAHEZR01 > CAYHSB01. The sequence goes on along the minus strand of CAYHSB010000048.1, from coordinate 1,709 downwards.
GGTGGATAGTCTCGAAGTCGACTTGGGAATCAAATTGTTTTGCCTCGTTGACAAAGTCGTCGGTGACGTTTGAGAAGTCGTCGAAGAAACGGGTTCCGAAAGGCTGGTACCGGTGTTCTAGAGAGTCTCCAATAAATTTCGCCACTGAGGCCCTAAAAGCCTCGACCTGCGCTGTGGGTTCTTCCTCGGAACCATGTTTCTTCCTTATGGCGGCGGTGGCATCCGCAATGAATCCCTCAAGTTCTCTCTGCCTGGCAAGCTGTTGGCGGAGTGTAAATCTCTCTTTGAGAGAAGGAAACTCCGTTGGAGTAGCCTCCCACATAGCTACATATCTCGATGTAAGGGCTCGAACCAATTTGTCAAACTTGGTTGAGCGTGAAAGGATGTGATCTTCCCTAATCATTCGTTGTCGCTTTGCGACTATATTCTCACCAAGGAAACTGCTTGTGTAGACGACTTATCGGGGCAGAAGTGCATTCCGATCTTGAAAAGTTGGGTCCTGAATCTTTACTCTCGATGCCACGAGCTGTATATCATCAGCTTGGGGATACTTATTGGCCTGGATCTCACCGCTTCCTGAGAGATTGTTTCTTCGACCAACCCGGTCACAAGTCCATACGCTAAATCTGTGGCATAGTTCCAGGAAAGGGAAAAGTTTTATCCGACCTATTGTTCTAAAAAGTGATAAGACCTGGAAGGGCGGCTAAATGAGGGATGACAGAGCCGCAGTTGTTGCATCAGATGCACGGGGTCATGCACCTCACACACCCGAGGAGATGACGTGAAAAGTTGAGAGTGGCAGGAAAAAGACAACACACTCGGCCAAAAGAGATTTCGACCGAATTTTGCAAGTCGCTATCTCTTGTGGTCAACGCGGTGAGAATAAACAGTGCGCTGAAGAATCATCGGACTTGCGGCTTCAGAGCTTCAGTGTGTCCCCAACGGGATTCGGACCCGTGTTTTCACCTTGAAAGAGTGATGTCCTAGGCCGGCTAGACGATGGGGACGGATAAAAATGTGGAATTGCGGAAATGGAAAATGTGCAAATTAGCGTTGATCGCGATCTTCGTGATGTCGAGCCGTTTTCTCGGAAGCTGTGAAGATCGCCGTTAGTTCACTCGCCTCTTGATATACCTCCCTGAAGTCTGAATCAGCAATGGCACCCGATAATTGCAAAACCTCGAGCCAGTACTGTGTTTCGTCCGACTCTTCTTGGACCGTGTGAAGCTTGGAAACGAACTCGGCTTTTGATCGTGCCCTGCATGCCGCTCTATAGTTCGCTCCAATTGAGGTGGCTGAACGTATTATTTGTCTGCCGATGATATCGCAAGACCTTCGCTGAGGCAACGAGTCCGCGAGCTTAATGATCCGTACTGCGAACTGCTTGGCTCGTTCCTTGAGCAGCTCAAAGTCGTCATTCTTTCCCATTTCTTCATTTCTCCATTTTACATTTCGGCATTGCCTCGGGTGTCCAGAGGGACTCGAACCCTCGACCTCCAGGGCCACAACCTGGCGTTCTAACCAACTGAACTATGGACACCATGTATCGGTTTCTTGGCTGACCAATCCCGACGAACAGCGTCGGGATCCTCAATTTGACGATTGAGTTAGCTTCCCCCGACAAGTCGGGGTCGCTAACCCAAGTCAAATTGGGACTGAACTATGGACACCATGTATCGGTTTCTTGGCTGACCAATCCCGACGAACAG
>CAYHSB010000047.1:0-10644 GCA_964359185.1 uncultured Chitinophagales bacterium | reverse complement strand
CTGACAGCACAGTAGAAATAGCTCCAAACGAATACACGCTTGCCCCGATGCAATCAGGGCTCGAGGTTCCTACTGAATCGCTCTCGGGTCGATTCATCAATCCGCCGCCAGGGAAACTTTATCTTCTCTACGGCGCCCACGAGATTTTCCACCTCTCGCTCTTTGTTGCATCGAAAATCCTCGGCCAGCATCGTCCGATTGCCGTTGTCGATGGTGCAAACCGATTTGATGTGTACTATCTCGCTCGTCTTCTCCGCGAGCAGCACGGTGATCCTGAGTCGTTCCTCAATAATATTTATGTCTCACGCGGATTCACTTGTTACCAGATGGAGGCGGCGATCACACAGCGGCTTCCCCAATTCCTCCACCAAATGAAATCGAAAACGGCGATGATCTTTGGGCTGCTCGACACGTTTTGCGACGAACAGGCAAAGTTCCGCGAAGTGCAGAAGAGTCTGCAGCGGATTTTGAGGAAACTCCACGAGATGAAGAAGGAGGGCGTTTCGATCCTCATTGCTTCTCTGGAGATGAAGGTGTTGCCTGAAGAACGCAACCAGCTGTTTCGCACGCTCAAGGCGAGCGCTGATCAGCTGTATCGGCTTGATGTGAGTGAAGATCATTATCAACTGTTTTTGGAATCCATCTCGATGACAAAGTCATTGAGTGCACACGATAAAGAAACGAGAAGTGTCATTCCTCTGCCGACTTTAGTCGGCAGAGGAATCTCATGTGGTTCTCGATGCTCATGAGATTTCCCGTCCCGCAAGGCGGGACGAGGTCGGGACGGACTCACCCCGCTAAAGCGGGGTTCAGAATGACATAATGAATGAATAGGAGAACCACCATGGGACGAACCGTTCCAACCTTTACGAACCTCATTCAGGAGGAAACGGCCTCGTGGGCGAAGTTCCGACGAGGACTGAGGAAAGAGGACCAGGAAATCTTCGATGACCTCTTCCGCGCACCGCGAAAGCATCTCGCAGCGTCGGCTTACACCGTGCGCTCGATGCCGTTCGAAAGCATGATCATGGCGATGCTCCTTGAAGAACACAAGCTCGTCCTTCAACTCAAAGCACGAATTGAACAACTCGAGGCTTGCAATGAAGACGGTCGAAGGCCTACGGCCTCGTAAAGGATGGCTGTTTGACCTCTATCCTTCAGCAGAGGGAATGACCATCTGGCTTGTCGATGAAGATGGGAACAAACATTGTTGCCGCGATCGATTTGTGCCCTCGTTCTATCTCCACCTTCGTTCGCAGGAAGCTGAACGCGTGAAAGCAATCGGAAGAAAGTACCATCTTCCGATCTCGGTGGCGCACGACAGGAAAACCGAGCTCTACACCGGTCAGACACTTGAGATCCTCCAGATCAACGTCCACCAGCCGACGCGGCTTCAAGAAACTGTCTGGACGCTCGAGCGCTTCTTTCCGCACTTTGCGTTCTTCAACTCGGACATCCCAGCTGCACAGATGTATCTCTAACACACACGGCTCTTCCCACTTGCGTAAGGCGAGTACACCATCGACGATAACGGATGGCTCTCAGGATTTATCGTCGATGACCGATTTGATGCCGTCGAGTACCCGTGCCCACAGCTCACAGTGATGACGATGAGAAACGTGCACGACACCGTTGCTCCAAAATATCAGTGTGTACTCCAGCTTGAAATTTCCTACGACGGCGTTTCCTATCTCCTCGAGCAGGAAGACCCTGGGGAAGCGCTCCAGACATTGAACTGGCATCTCCAGCGTTGCGACCCTGATGTGATCCTCTCTGACTGGGGAGATGCGTCGCTCATGCCATTTCTCCGCTCGCTCTCCGACCGATTGAAAATTCCACTTCTCCTCAACCGCGACCCGAATGCCGGATACTTCACAACAAAAGAATCGAGCTACTTCACGTATGGGAAGATCGTTCACAAGGACGGCGCCTTCGAGCTTGCTGGCCGCTGGCACCTCGACGCGCAGAATTCGTTCATCATGGATAAATCAGATTTTGAGGGCCTCTTTGAACTTGCGCGCCTCACACAAATCCCCGTCCAGCACCAAGCCCGCACGTCAATCGGCACGGGACTCTCTTCGATGCAGCTTTCGTGGGCATACCGCAACAACGTTCTGATCCCCGCAAAGAAGCGCGAGCCGGAGGATTTCAAGCCCGCTTCGACGTTACTCCTTTCCGACCGTGGCGGACTCATCTTCCAGCCTATGATGGGATACCACGAGGATGTCGCTGAGCTCGACTTCGCATCGATGTATCCGTCGCTCATGGAGATGCACAACATTTCGCCCGAGACGGTAAACTGCCACTGCTGCCATCCGCCAGAGGCAGACAAAGTGCCTGAGCTTGGCTACACAATTTGTGAGAAGAAGCGCGGGATTGTGCCCGAAACGCTCAAGCCCATCCTCGCGAAGCGCGCGTACTACAAACGAAAGAAGCGAGAGGCAACCTCGCCGGCAGAGCGAACAAAGTACGACCGTAGGCAGAACGCACTGAAGTGGATGCTCGTCACCTGCTTTGGCTACCTCGGCTACAAGAATGCACGATACGGAAAGATCGAGGCACATGAAGCGGTAAATGCTTTCTCCCGCGAGGCACTTCTGACCGCAAAGGAAATTGCCGAGGCTAACGGCTTTACGCTCCTCCACGGCATCGTTGACTGCCTCTGGCTAAAAAAAACAGGGGCAACAGAAGCGGACTACGAAAACCTCTGCAAGAAAATCAAAGAGCGGGTGGGAGTGGATATTACGCTCGAGGGGGTTTACACTTGGATTCTCTTTCCTGCATCAAAGATGGATCCGCTCACGAGCGTTGCGAACCGGTACGTCGGATGGTACAGGCATGGCGAGTTGAAGGTGCGCGGCATTGAGGTGCGAAGGCGCGACACGCCGCTCTTCGTGAAGAAGGTCCAGGCTGCAGCGCTCGAATGCATCACCGACGCGAAGAGCATCGAGGAGATCAAGGCAGCGATCCAGGCTATTCTTCGGACAGTTGACTATTACATCCACGAGCTAAGAGAAGGGAGGGTGAATCCGCTGGAGCTTGTCATCCGCCGACAGATCTCACAGGAGCCAAACGCATACGTCAACGAGAGTCTCAACGCCGTCGTCGCGAAGGCGATTGAGGAGGCGGGCATCCACCTCTCACCCGGGGAGATGATCGAGTATATCATCCTCGACCACACAGGAAAGAAAAAGCCGGAGAAAGCCAAACCCCTCGCACTCTACGACCTTGCGGATGGCTATGACATCGAGAAGTACACGGAGATTACACTCAAAGCAATCGAGACACTGCTCCAGCCGTTCGGGTATGATGTGGAGAGGTTAAGGGAGGTGTATGGAGTAGAGAAGCCGAATAGAAGACTAAGACTGCCCGGCCCAAGTCGTGAAACTGCATTCACAATTAACCAGATAGTTGCACACCCCGCTCTTGGAGCTTCCCCCTGATAATCTTCAGCACTTCCTCCTGAGGAATCAACGTACGAGCCTTCGAAACCTTTACTGCTTCCTCAAGCGTTCCTTCCCGCTTTGAGAGCCAAAGCCACACGTGGTAGCCAAGGCGACTCCGATCGTTCGGCTCTTGTGTTGGGATAGAGCTGACACTTTCGTATGCAATCTTCTCGATCGATTCTGTCGACGCTGCTACGACTGATGGTGGAGGCTTAGTTGCCATAGTTCATTGTCCCCTTCAGGAATCGGCCAGATAAAGGTTCAAGGTTTGGGGTCTAGGCTTACTTGTCACTTGAACCCTGCAACTTTTTCTCACTTCACAAACAACTTCTCACTCACACCAGCGTTCACTTTGATCTCGGTCACAGTGATCTCAACGACTTTCTTCCCGGCCTGCTGGACAGTGTGCTTGAATGGCAGCACAACACCTCCCGCATCGCGGTAATCGGAAAGGAGCTCATCGACCTCTGACGGTGCTCCCATGAAGCGACCGCGGTAGCTTTTCTTAAGGATCTGGTTCGTCTGCGCGTCGATGGTAAGCTTCATCGAGAGTGCCGTCAGACTATCCTTCACAAGCACGAGATTGACTTTTTTGCCGTCCTCCACTGACTCCTTAAGGAACTGTACGGTGAACCGCGGCTTTTCAAAATTCTGAAGGAGGAAGACACTGTTTCGCACGACGCCCGCCATCATTTCGCCCCGTTGAGACTCGGGCACATCTCGAGCACCCTGGGGAGTCGTCATCCAAATCGCCTTGCCATCAGAGACAGCCGTCATCTCGCCCATGGGCGTGATCATCTTCTGAGCGAACTTGTCGGGGAACTGAATTGTCACATCGCTTGTCACGCTGAAGTCACCCTGAGGCGTTGACATCGCCATCTGGCCAACTTCTCTCAAATCTTTTACTGCAGCAAGTTTCGCTCCACCGGAACCATTGTACACCGCACGAAGAATCTCCTTCCCTTTTGCGATCGTCTCAGGAGTTGGGGGCGGAAAAGTCTCCTTTGGCTGTGGAATTGTGATGTCGATCGTCGTCACCTGTCCGAGCGTCGACAGTGGCTCATCGAAATCCTCTTTCCTCCCGACGGCGAGGATGACGAGCTGATCGGGATGGAGACGTGTCTTTGCTGCAGCGAGAATATCTGCTTTCGTTACCTTCTCAATATTCTCTTTGTACTTGAAGAGAAAGTCTTTTGGATACCCGTAGTAATCGTAGACCATCAAACGGTTGATGATCTTTGCCTTTGAATCGAAATTGAAGACAAACGAATTGAGCAGACCCTCTCGTGCAACGCGTAACTCATCGTCGGCCACTTCTTTCGCCGCGATGTTTCTCACCTCTGCAAGCAGGGCATCAATGAATTTCATCGTCGTCTGTGATTTCGTTTCGCCGCCGACGAAGAAGACTCCCGGGTAATCATAATTCGTTCCCCAGCTACTGAAAACGGCGTACGCTAGCCCCTTGTCCGAGCGAACGTTTTTGAAGAGCCGGGAGGAAAAAGCCCCGCCAAGGACCTGGTTCATGAGATCAAGAGGGTAATAATCCGGATCGCTAATCTTCCCTCCGATGTGGCCGATCCTCACATTCGTTTGATTGATATCATCCTTCTGGATGAAAAAGATTCGGTTCTTAAAATCATAACGGACATCCGGAACGGGAGGAACCTGCACCTGAAAGCGCTGCCAATCCTTGAAAGCGTTTTCCACCTTCCCCTTCATCTCTGTTGTGTTGAAATCACCCCAAACGCCAAGGATAACATTATTCGGAGCGAAGAATTTCTTGTGAAAGGCAGCAAGGTCTTCCTTGGTGATGTTATCAACGTGCTCGTATTCTATGATCCGCGCGTATGGGCTCGTCGCACCATAGATGAGTTTTGGAAACTCACGACTGATGATCGAGAAGACATTGTCATTTCGACGGGCAATGGCGTCACGGCGTTGAATCTTCGCAAGCTCGATCTTGTCCTCGCGAAAAGCCGGATGCATCAAGACATCTGCGAAGACCCCGAGCACTTTATCGACGTCTTCCTTTATCGCCGACATATTCGCCGAACCGGACGTCTGACCGATGCTTGTCTCAACTGACGCTGCGATCTTTTCAAGCTCATCGTCAAGCTCATCTCCAGATTTCAAAACTGTCCCACCCGTCCGCATCACCGTTCCCACAAGGGATGCAAGTCCAATTTTATCGGCCGGCTCCCAGCGTGATCCGGTTCGGATGATCGCAGAGGCGTTCACAACGGGCAACTCATGATCTTCGAGGAGGTAGAGAACCATCCCATTTGACAGTTCATAGCGGGCGGGCTCAGGAATCTTCAACTCATGCAGCGGGGGATACTTCAGCTCTTTATAGGACTTTGCCTTTTGTGCCTTGGTTGGAAACGCCAAGAAAAACAGAACAAAGACAATGAGGAATCTCTCGATGGGCTTCATGGTTTCTTCACCTCCTTCACGGGCTCCAAGTACGCAACTGAACGGTTTGTCTTTACAAAATAGTCGTTCGTGACCCGCTTGATATCCTGAGCCGTAACAGCTTCGATGGCATCAAGTTGGTTGAAAAGGGTTCGCCAATCTCCGGTAACCGCCTGGTAGAATGTTAGCTGGAGTGCAAGGCCCTGATTCGAGTTGAGCTGCCGGATGAGCCCTGCGCGCGCACGGGCCTTCACCGCTTTGAGTGTTGCATCATCGACCAACTCTGTCTTCAGCCGTACAATCTCCGAATCGATAGCCTTCTCGCACGCCTCGTTGGTATGTCCAGGCGATGGTAAAGCAAGAAAGAGAAAGAGCCCCGGATATTTCTGACCGGGAAACCCACTGAATCCGCCTGCCTGGGTAGCAATCTTTTTGTCCCTGACCAAACTCCGATAGAGCCGTGAAGTCCTCCCTTGACTCAACAAGTCAGTGATGGCGTTGAACACTGCATTATCCTTGTTATTGATATTTCCCTTGTGATATCCGAGAAGCATGACACGCTGCGATTGCTCTTCGAGAACCACCCGCCGCTCTCCTTTCTGTGGCGGCTCAACCGTGGTAAGAGGTTCAGGCTTTGAAGAGGCCGGGATGCGTCCGAAGTATGTATCCGCCAACCGGATGATGTCCTTCGGCTCAACGTCTCCAACGACAGCGACAGTCAGATTACTCGGCACATAGTGAGTTTTGAAGAACCGCTCTGCCTGCGCACGCGTCATCGCCTGCAGATCGCTCATGTGTCCCACGACAGAGACGCCATAAGGGTGGGCTTTGTAGGCGACCGACAGAAATTCCTCGACGAGCTTTCCAATCGGCTGACTCTCAACACTGCGGCGGCGTTCTTCCATTACAACGTCCCGTTCTTTGTAAAAGTCGCGTGTAACTGGAATCAAGAATCGCTCAGATTCAAGCGCGAACCAGAGTTCGACTTTGTTTGACGGGAGACTGAAGAAGTACCGGGTCGCATCAGTGCTCGTTGTCGCGTTCAATCCGACGCCACCGGCCTGCTCGATGATCGTACCGAATTCATTGTTCACGACATACTTGCTCGCTTCCTCCTGTGCAGCATTGAAATCCTTCTCAAACTGCTTTAACTTCGTGGAATCGGCTTTCCCTCCCTTCCGCTGTTCCTCGCGAAGTCTGAAGTACCCTTGGTCAAGTTTCTCGAGGGCAGTCTTCTCCTTTTTGTAATCCTTCGTTCCTATAGTATTCGTCCCTTTGAACGCCATATGCTCAAAGAGGTGTGCGAGACCCGTTGAACCCCAGGTCTCGTTCGTCGAGCCAACGTCGGCGTACGTCACGAACGAAACCACAGGTGCCTCATGTCGAGGCAGGATGATGAACTTCAGACCGTTCTTCAGCGTATGCTCGACGATTCGGTCTTGCACGCTCTTGAAGCCCTCTTGCGCCGCGAGCGATCCGGTGGCAGCAAGAACGAGGAAAATGAGATTCCGAAGTCTATGTATTCGCATCGGGAACCTCCGGTGATAGAGTGATAGGATTATCATGAAAGATAGACAATCGAGGTAAGATCGAATGGTAGCCCAAGATACCGAAATTCTGTACGAAGGTCAAGAGGAACAGCGGTGGAATGAACTGATGCTGAGTAAAGGAATCACACAGATATCACAGTGCCTTCACGACGACAACGGTGACGTCGTCGTTCTGTTCTGCGCCATCTCGAAACCGCGTCACAGTTTCGATGACGCTCTCCTCCAGTGATTTGGCACTGACCGCAGGGTAGTTCTTAATGGCTTGGCGAACTCGCTGCTCTCCGAATTCTTCTTTATTAGAATTCATTGCTTCTGTCAGGCCATCAGAATAGAAGAGAAAGAGTTTTCCAGGGTTGAGATCCTCCTCGAAGATTTCCAATTCATGCCCGAAAATCGATCCGGGCTCCAATCCCAGGCCCATTCCTTTCAGCTTCAGGAACGAGACTTGTCCGATCGATGCAATGAGCGCAGGGTTATGCCCTGCACGACAGATGGTGACTTTCTTCGCCGGGAGATCGAAGAGCGCAATGATCATCGTGATGAAAGACTTCCGTTCGATGCCATCGTAGATCTTTCGATTCACCTCGATGAGAATATCTTTGGGTGATGAATACACAGCACTCGCAAACTGGATCATGCCCTGGATCTTCGCCATGTAGAGAGCCGCTGACATCCCCTTCCCAGAGACATCGCCCACAACGACGAGAAGCCGATGATCGTCGAGCTTGATGAAATCGTAGTAGTCACCCCCGACCTCCGTTGCAGGGATTGAAATCCCAGAGATGTCGAGCCCGGAGATCTTCGGGCTTTCTTTGGGAAGTAGTCCCTGCTGGATACGGCGCGCCATCGTGAGCTCTTCCTCAATCTTCTGTTTCTCAATTTCTTCCTTGTGAAGTCGTGCGTTCTCAATCGCAATCGCAGCTTGATTCGCGACCATCTGCAGCAGATCAATGTCATCTTGAGAGTAGGGTTTTTCAGATTCTTTCGGGCCGAGATGAAGAATACCGATGAGACGCTCTCGGGAGAACATCGGGGTCGCAAGGACGACTCCCGATTTGAGGATCTTTTCCTTTTCATGAGGATCAAGATCGAACTCTGAATCGTATCGCAAATTATAAAAAAGCTGTGGAGATCGAGTGCGCTCGAGGAGAGCCACAAGGGAGCCATCTCCGTTTTCAAAAGCCACCTCTGATCCACTAATCCCTTTTTGCATCACCGTGCTGCAGCTGGCGCCCTCTTTATCGTAGAGGCAGACGGCGACACTTTTCACGTGCATGCGATTGAGAATCGTTGATGTGACACTCTCCATAATTTCATCGAGATTCATCAGCGTGGGGAGCGTCTGACTGAACTCGAGGAGCGCTTTCTGATAACTATATCGCTCGCGGTAGAACTGACGATCAACGAGATTCTGAACCCGCTGCTTCAGCGGATCGAAAAGCAATGCGATGATAACGATCGCTCCAACTATGAGCACGGGATTATTCTGTCCAATCACGTCGCGGAGGAGATTCCCAATCCCAAAAACAATCCCGAGGTAGATCGCTGCAACGCTCGCTGTGATGATTGCATAGATCAAGCTCCGCTTGACGACGATCTCGATGTTCATCAGTCGATATCGAACAACTGCGTAGCCGAATGACAGTGGGATGGCTGTGACGAAGAGGATCGGTATCCCCCGCCACGGGTAAAGGACAAGCGTGATGCTCGTCCCTCGATACAGCGCAATGTATATGAGGATATAGGCAATCGCGAGAATTCCGATGAGTGTCCCCCAGAGGACAACCCGAAGTCGTTTCCTCTCTTCCGAGGACTCGACTGTTCGGTAACTATGGTAATAGACGAAGAACCCCAAGGGGATATAGACAAGGAAGAGGTTCGAGACTATTGGCGTGAGGTTTGGATTAAGCTTGCTAGATAATCCAACCGCCATCGTCTGAAGCAACGTAAGGAGGTAGATCGACGGAACGAGGAACCGATGCTTCCTGACAACCTCCTTCGTAAATGGAAAGTGCAGGAAGAAGTGTGCGAAGATCGCAGGGAAGATGATCGCGCTGAGCACTCTGTTCAGGAGTTCCAAGCTCAGTTGGGCGGTTTTCACCTGAACGTTGAAAAAGACCATACATGAGATAGAGAGGAAGAAGAAGAGCTGAGGGACTCTCTCTTGCGGTTTTGAAATCCCAACAACAAATCCGATGACAACAAAGAAAAGCCCGAGCAGATACAGGGCAAGCCAGCTCAGGCTGAATTGCCGTCCAATCGTGATCGGCATCTCCAGCCGAACTCCTGCACGCTCGATGACGTATTGGGCCGTGCTGCCATCTGGAACTTTGTTGAGAATCTCTTGCGCCTCGAAACCGTATCGGAATCGCTTGCCATTGATACTGATGAGGATGTCGCCGTCCTGGAGACCCGCCCTCTCTGCGACACCGCCCGGTACAATGTCATGAATCAAAACACGAAGCGTATCTCCATATCCCTCGTTGACCCAGGCACAATCATCACTCGCAGGGGCATTAATGAAGGCCAAATCAGTAAAATAGAATGTTCCTACAGCGAGGCTGTACAACGCCAGAACAGTGAAGGCGAATCGGAGAATCTTCGGTGAGAATCTGTTCAACCAGCGCATGGGCCTTGCTCCTCGTTACCCGTGACAGTCTCTCTACTCTATAAGGCTACGAAATTCCTGAACCTGTTGTTGCGACCATCCCTGTGAACTCAATAGAATCGATAACCAAAAGAGAAATATACCTGGTAAGGCCCGAAACTCAGTGGATTATTTGGCAAATCCCGACGAAAGAGGAAACTCCTCCCAACCGCAAATTGCGCGGGCCCGATAGGAGTATCAAGCGCAAGCTCAATCCCGATTCCGTGGTGAAAATCTCGCAGACGGATGTCTTCCGGAATCCGCCATACGGACCCGAGATCATAGCGAAATATCATGTAACTATCGAAAATGACCTTGAAGGGGAGGGCCAAACGATACTCAAGATTAATAAGAAAGATCTGCCGCCCCCTGCGATCATCAGCCCGCAGGCCAAAAAAAGATTCCTGCCCGCCAAAGCTAAACTGCTCAATGAGCGGTAGCGTTTCGTCTGCAAAGCCAAAGGTGATCTTTGGATGGAATGTATGAATCCTGAATTGCGTCGAATAGTATTCGTACGTGAAAAGGATTTTTGAATAGGAGACCTCACTCCCGAGCTGAGAGAGTGCCGACTCATAGTACGTTCTCATGA
>CAYHSB010000046.1:0-10854 GCA_964359185.1 uncultured Chitinophagales bacterium | reverse complement strand
GGGTTCTCATCTCCTGTGACGGACACTACTGCGAGAATCTGATGTTCCCCAGCAGCAAAGCCGCCCCACCTCACGTCAAGCGAGAGCGAGTCGCCAGGGTTGATTGGCGGGGGAGAGAGGAGCTGAAATCTTTCGTTCGTCTGCCCGACAGAGTCTTGATTCACATCATCAAAAAGCTCTAGCGTGTAGCTCGACGGAGTTTGTATTCCCTGGTTTGCGAGGAGGATTGTAAACGTGATGGTGTCTGTCGCCTGAGGAAAGGCAGGACTCATCTTCACTGATCTCACCGCAAGATCGATCACTGTCTTCACGGTTATGCTCAAGTCATCGATGCGGAATGTGCCTGTGGTTCCGCCGGAGCCACCGAGGGCGCGCCATCGAAACCGCACCTGACTCTGATTGCTGAGGCTCGACGGAAGGTTCAGCGAAATAAAGTTGTAGGAAGTGTTGCCAGGATTCGCGAGTGTGCCACTAACGTTGATCGGAAACGAGATGCCGTCGTTGATCGAAGCTTCAACGACCACACCAGAAGTATGAGTAGACGAACGCGAAGTCCAATATTGCAGCTTGTCCGGCACGCGGTTGGTGAAATCAATTCTCGGCGTGACAAGTTCTTGTGAGATCGTCGAGTTTGTGGAAATTACCGCGTTCGGTACAGAGTGGGGGGAGGAAGTCATCGTCGTAAAGTCGCCTGTTGCGAGACGATTGAACGAAGTGCTCCATCCCGGCGGCAAGGCTGGAGCTGTTACGGAATCAAAACTTTCTGTGTAGGGAAAGGTTCGGACTTGAGCATAAAGCGTTTCGACTCCGTCGAGCGGTAGAAAGAAAAGAAAGAACAGTAGCGAAAGCCGGCGCATGGATTCGATCGAGGGATCTCTGGGTGAAGAGGCGCGGCCCTAGTTATACAAAATGGGCAGAAAGATTCAGAGAGAAAAAGGCCCAGCCACGACCGCGGGACAAACGGGGACTTGAGCCGAATGAATTGGAGGAAAATCCTCTTTACGTCCCTCGGTGCAGCTGAAATTCACTCTTCAGGAGAAGAAGAATCGCACCAAATCCAAAGATCAGGCCTGCCAGGAAGACGAGAGGCCGAACGTAAGGGACAAAAGTTAAAGCTTGGACGATCAGAAGCCCCACTGCAAATACCCAGAAGACATTCCATCGCGTCTTCCCCTCTATCCCAAAGAGTCGGTGTCCGAGAAACACACCTAAGCTCAGTTGCGTGAGGTACGCTATCCAGAGGAACATCGTCATGAGAAGAAGTCCCAATGGAATACCAATAATCGTTACGAGGAGAATAACGCTCGCGACGGGGATGAGGATGAGTCCAACAACGCCCCAGAGAAAACTTTTCCCAGGATGTTGATTTATTGTTGTCCCAATCTCAACTAGTTGTTTTGGGAATACAAATATGAGCACCAAACCTGTCAGAAGAAGACTGAAAGCCCATAGGATTTTTGACCAGAAAAACCAGGGCCGAAAACCGAGGATATGTCGGTGAGGCCTCATCCCACGTTCGATAATATCGACCTTGCCGAGCACTTTGCCCTCTGTAATCTCCACGTGTTCCTTTTCTCTTACAAGAGCGTGAAGGTTGCCACCGATTTTTGCTCCGGGGAGGAGGGAAAAATTGTCGCCCCCAAAGTCGACGTTTCCGTTGATAGTGCCGCTCACACTCATGTCTCCCGCAGCGACTTTTGCTTCTCGTGCGATTGTTCCTCCCGCCTGGAAAGTTCCGCAAGCCGCGAGGACGCTTCCACCAATCGCTGCCGATTTTCCAGTTACGATGGCTCCGCCTGCTGAGGAGATGTTCTTTCCCACCTTCCCGTTGAATCGGAGAGATCCTCCGGCTGCGCGGATGTCATCGGAGACGTTACCGTCGATGGTTATTTGGCCACCTGCGACAAGAAGGTCGCCATTGATTGTTCCGTTCACCTCAACAACGCCACCGGCAACGTATGCGTCACCGTTCACCGTTCCTTCGATCACGACCTGGTCGCCTGCGGCGAAGTACCAGCCTTCGTGGACTTCATTCGCTGCTAGGAAGACTCTCTTGACTTTCCTTTCCTCCGAATAATCTCCTCCCCTGCAAGAGATGAGAACAACTGCGAGGAACATCGAGAGGAGTGCTTTCGGAGAGATAGCCCGGATGGTTTTCATGGAATCCTCCTTTCCGATGGATCAAATGGAGGTGAGGGTTCGTTTCCTTAACTCAAAGATCGTGAGGCTGAGAAGTGATCCTCATTCAGTAGCAGGTAAAGCTACTCACCTACAGCAGTAATGGCCCTGTTCACGTCCCGGCAGAGTAGTCCCAGATGTATTTGTCTTGCTGTTTCGTAAGCCTATCGATCGAAGCTCCCATTGTCTGCAGTTTGAAGCGTGCGATCTCCTCGTCCTGCTCCTTAGGAATCTCGTGCACTCTATTCTCGAGGCGCTTTCCCTTCTTAAAATGATCCACAAGCCAAAGCTGTGACATAAACTGGTTTGCAAAAGACATGTCCATGACCTCAGAAGGATGTCCTTCGGCCGCTGCGAGATTCACGAGCCGTCCCTTGGCAAGCACGTAGATGCGTCTTCCGTTCTTCAGGAGGTACTCTTCATTATTCGGCCGGATCTCCCTTACTCGCTTCGTCAGCTTCTTCAGATCCACGAGGTTCAACTCGCAGTCATAGTGACCAGCATTACAGACGATCGCGCCATCCTGCATGACCCGGAAGTGTTTCGCTGTGACGATGTCCTTCACCCCAGTCGTCGTAACGAAGACATCTCCGATTTTGGCCGCCTCATCCATGGTCATGACACGGTGGCCATCAAGTGTTGCTTTCAGCGCCGCGGTTGGTTTTACTTCGGTGATAATGGTGTTCGCACCAAATCCTTTCGCGCGCGTTGCAACCCCCCGGCCGCAATGGCCGTAGCCAGCGACAACGACGTTCTTTCCGGCGAACAGGATACTCGTCGCCCGAAGAATTCCATCGATCGTTGACTGCCCTGTCCCGTAGACGTTATCGAAATCCCACTTCGTCTCGGCATCGTTCACAGCAACGACCGGATACTTGAGCGCGCCCGCTTGAGCCATCGCTCGCAGCCGGTGGACACCCGTCGTAGTTTCTTCTGTTCCCCCGATCACGGTCCCTCGGGCGAGTTCAGGATGTTTGTTGTGAATTGTGAAGATAAGGTCAGCGCCATCGTCGAGTGTGAGATTCGGCTTGATCTTGAGCGTTTGCTCGATGCACCAGTAAAACTGTTTAACGTTCATCCCATGCCACGCAAAGATGGAGATTCTGCTGGCTGCAAGTGCGGCCGCGACATCATCCTGCGTCGAAAGAGGGTTGCATCCGCTCCAACTCACCTCTGCCCCTGCATCGACAAATGCCTTTACAAGTACTGCGGTCTCCTTGGTAACGTGCAGACATCCCGCAATTCGAAATCCTTTCAGGGGTTTTGTTTTCCGATACCGCTCACGGAGTGCCATGAGGACCGGCATCCGCGACTCTGCCCATGCGATTCGCTTCTGACCTTCAGGCGCAAACTTCAAGTCAAAAACTTTGTACTGCCCTTTTTTCTCATCCATTTTCTTTTGGTGATTAGTTAAGTGGTCAATTAGTTAATTAGTGAACTCAATCTTGGTTTCCCTTCTTTGTCTTCCACGTTTTCTCGTCTGGATCCCATGCGCTTGCGATCTCCTCTGTCTTTGTAACTGCAATGAACGGAGTTCCAGGAATTACTTTAGACGGATCGAGCGCTGCACACGGTGTACCAAACTTCGGCCGAGCGTATGGCAGGTGTGTGGTGCCTCGTGCAAGAATGTGGCAGTAGTTGGCACTATCACCTTCGTACGGGAGACCATGATTCCAGGGCACCCATGAACGCGCGTTACAGTAGTGTGACACAAACGCTCGTCGCCAACGATCTTTGGTGCGGTTTGGGTGCGAGCGGTGTAGCAGGTGGCCGTGAGCGAATATGACATCTCCAGGTCTCGCTGGGACAGGCACCCAATCATATTTCCGAGCAACTCGCGATAGGGTGTTTGTCTCGTCGTCTAAATCGCTGACGTTTTCCACCTGGGTCAAATCGGCAAACGCGCCATCGCTGTGAACAAATGCGGTCTCAGAGTACTCACTGGGATGGATGGGTTCACAATGTGATCCCTTGGCGAACCACAAGCATCCATTCTCTTCATCCACATCGTCCAAGGCCATCCACGTGCCGATGAGCGTATCAGGATAGGTTGTGATGTAATAGGCATCCTGGTGCCATCCTTGACCGCCTTTTCCCGGAGGATTATAGAAGAGCATCGTTTGCAACGCCAACACGTCAGGCCCGATCAGTGCTTCGAGAACATCGAGGATGCGGGGATACAAGAAGATTCTCTCGGACACTGGGTCGACGCGGTGAAGCATGTGGACACGTGTGAAGCGCTGAAGCAACTGCTCTCTCGTCGCTTCGGCCGGCGGTGGCTCAATGCCGGGTGCAGAGACACGGCCGTAAAAGAGGTTCATCGCATGTTGCTGGAGTTTCTCTACCTCATCACGCCGCACCAGGTCCCTCACAACGAGATAGCCATCTCGCTGGTACTGAACGTACTCGTTGGTCATCACTCGGTATCGATCATCTCGCTTTTCTGCCAGCACCCGATATGCCATGTCTATTTCCCCTTCTTCTGCCCTTTTGAAGCTCAGGTGTCATGCCCTCTGAGCTTGTAAGCCCGCGAGCACAGGCCTTACTTCACAGCTCGCTGGATGGTCTTCACCAAATCAAGTTTCTCCCAGGTAAACTCCTTTTCACTTCTCCCGAAGTGGCCATAGGCAGCCGTTTTTCTGTAGATTGGTCTCAAGAGATCAAGACGTTTGATAATGGCACGCGGTGTCAAATCAAACTCCTTCTTGATCAGTTTCGCCAGTTCCGCATCAGGGAGTTTACCCGTTCCATGCGTATTGACATAAATTGCCACGGGCTCTGCTACACCGATCGCATACGCGATCTGAATCATGCATTCATCAGCAAGTCCGGCTGCGACGATGTTCTTTGCAATGTAACGGGCAGCATAGGCTGCACTACGATCGACTTTTGACGGATCTTTACCGGAGAATGATCCGCCACCGTGTGCCACCCGACCTCCGTAGGTGTCAACGATGATTTTTCTCCCTGTCAGTCCGCTGTCTCCGTGAGGCCCGCCGATCTCAAATCTGCCTGTTGGGTTCACATGGTAGATCGTCTTTTTGTCGAGGAGTTCGTGTGGTACGACGGCTCTTACGGCATGCTCAATGACGTCAGCCTTGATCTTGCTCTGCGAGACGTCCGGATCATGTTGAGTCGAGAGGACAATGGTGTGCACGCGTTTCGGTCGCATCCCATCGTACTCGATTGTCACCTGTGATTTGCCGTCGGGGCGAAGGTATGGCATAAGGCTGTGGCTATTCTTCCGAATCTCTGCCAAGCGTTTTACGAGTTTGTGGGCGAACATAATTGGCATGGGCATAAGTTCCGGCGTCTCATTACAAGCGTAACCGAACATCATTCCCTGGTCTCCTGCTCCACCTCTGTCCACACCGAGTGCAATGTCGGGAGACTGCTGGTGAATTGTTGAGATCACAGAACAGGAGTCGGCGTCAAATTTGTACTCCGCTTTCGTGTATCCGATGTCGCGAATCACCTGACGTGCGAGCGATTGAAACTCAACGTACGCGGTCGTTGTGATCTCTCCTCCGATGAGGACCAGACCAGTTGTGACGAACGCTTCACACGCCACGCGGGACTTTGGGTCCTGCGCAATCATGGCATCGAGGATTGCATCAGAGATTTGGTCACAGATCTTGTCAGGATGACCTTCAGAAACAGATTCGGATGTGAATAACCAGGGCATGTGTTTTTTCACTCCTTCTTTGAGATAGCGGACATGAGATTTAGTTTTCCAGATTTATCAATCGAAGTAACGGATTTGGAGTCAGGCCACAGGAGAGAAATCCGTCTTGAAAACCTTTCAGGGAAAGTTCTTCTGCGGGGGATCAGTAGAAATCGATCTCTGATGAATCGCCGATGTTAATCCGTTTGTATGTTCCCTTTACCGTTGCATTGTTACCGATGATTGAGTTCTCAAGAAGTGCTTTGTAGACCCTCGCCTCTTCGCTGACGATGGAATTTCGTATGATCGAATCCTCGACAACGGCTTCGCCGGCGATGGTCGCATATGGCCCAATCACAGACCTTGTGATCTGACAGGTGGGCGAGATGTACACAGGTGGGAGAACGACGACTCCTTCGACATCCCGTGCGGTGGATTTCTTCTCGAGTAGATGTCGGTTTGTCTCCAGTAGCGTCTCCGGGTTTCCACAGTCGTGCCATCCATCGATGGTAAACGGCTTGATCTTTTCTCCCTTCTCGATCATCAGTTGGAGGCCGTCCGTCAGTTGAAATTCTCCCTTTGTCCGTATTCCGCGCGTGATCATTTGCTCGAGGCATTCACTGAGAAGACGAGGATTTCGAATATAATAGAGACCCACCACGGCGAGGTTCGTAGGGGGACGGTCAGGCTTTTCGAGAAGTTGCTTGACGAATCCATCCTGAAGTGCAGCAACCCCAAATCGACGTGGATCCTCTACTTCCTTCAATCCGATTGCTGAATAGTGGCTCTTCATCATTGCGGAAAGGTCGAATTCGAAAATCGTGTCCCCGAGGATGATGAGAATAGGGTCGGAACCGAAGGTTCCTCGCGCCGAATAAATAGCTTGGCCAAGCCCCTGCCGCTCCTCCTGCTCGATATAGTCTGCCCGGATTGAATAGTTCGATCCAATGTACTCTTTGATCTTGTCGCCTAGGTGGCCAACGATAATCGTTGCTTCGGTGATCCCGTTCTCTACAAGCCGATCGAGGATGTGGCCGATAATCGGTTTGCCAGCCACATTGAGGAGAACTTTCGGGATTGAGTATGTGTGAGGGCGAAGCCTACTCCCAACGCCCGCAACAGGAATGACCGCTCGCATGTATCGTTTGTAAAAGCCTATCTATCGTTCTACAGGTCTGAAATTGACCCCACAAATTTATCAAAAAAAACTCTCGGAAGCAAGGTGCAAACCGTATCTCGTCTCGGCACTCTACCTTGCTTCTTTCTGCTCGATTTGTTATTTTCACGAGTGGGTAAGGCATTCAATGAGCGATTTCCAATCTCAGTATCTCCAGTACAAGGCACTGATTAATCGGCGTCTTCAGACGCTGATAGACGAAGGCGATCGGAAACCCCGATCACTCAGTGTGCCGCTCCGGTATGTCTTGTCAGGAGGTGGAAAGAGAATCCGTCCAATCCTTCTCCTGCTTGCCTATGAGGCTGTGTCCGGCAGGCGAGCCACTGGGCGGAAGCTCAACGGGGTACTCAATGCGGCATTGGCGATCGAGGCTCTGCACAATTTCACACTCGTCCATGATGATATCATGGACAACGCCCCTTCGCGAAGAGGGAGGGCAACGGTGCATTCGAAATGGGACAAGAATACGGCGATCCTCGTTGGCGATGAGTTGGTAGCTCTCGCCTATCACTCTCTCTTGAAAACGAAAAGCCCACAGCTGCAGCAAATCCTTCAGATCTTTACAGACGGACTGCTCGATGTTTGCGAAGGTCAGGGATTTGACAAAGAGTTTGAGTCCCGCAAAGACGTCACCCTCGAAGAATACTCAAAGATGATTGAAAAGAAAACTGGCCGGATGGTTGCAGTGACACTCGAAATCGGTGCTCTTCTCGGTGAAGGCAGCCGGACTGAGGTCAATGCCCTCCGGAGATATGGTCACCACATTGGACGGGCCTTCCAAATCCAGGATGATCTCCTCGATATTATTGGGGACAAACGCTTTGGTAAAAAGATAGGTGGGGATCTCGTTGAGGGCAAGAAGACTTTTCTCCTTCTCCAGGCGCTCAAGGCGGCACAGCGCCAGGATCGTCGCATCCTGCACCATGCCATGGATGGGCACGGCGTGCGGAGCGAGGAAGTCAACGTCGTAAAGAAAATCTATGAGAAATATGGAGCAGTTGGAAGTGCACAGAAGGAAGTCCGTAGGCACGTAGCCAAAGCACAGAGCACGCTGAGAAGCCTGAGGCCAAGCAGGTCCAAGGAGATGCTGAACTGGCTGGCCGAGATGCTTCAAGATCGGAGGTTCTAGTTATCGAATCAATGATTGAGCGTGAAGTCACGATCAGGAATCGTACCGGGCTCCACACACGACCCGCTGCGACACTCGTGAAGCTTGCCGCAAAATTCAAATCGGACTTCTTCATCTATAAGGATGGCCTTCAGATCAATGGGAAAAGCATCATCGGCGTGATGACGCTCGCGGCTGAACAAGGAGCGAAGCTCCTCCTTCGCTTTGACGGCGAAGACGAAGAGGCGGCGGCACAGGCAATCGTAGACCTATTTGAGAAAGGATTTGATGAGGCGTAAATCGAACTCTGAAAGATGGAACAAATGGTCTTAGAAAAGCAGAAGCAGGAGGTAATCCTTAAAGGGATCGCTGCCGCTCCTGGGATTGCAATGGGAACCGTGTATCTTTACAACAAGCACGTCCCAAAGATCCCTGAGCGGATCATCTCGCCGGAAGAAGTGCAGGTTGAAATAGAACGCTTGCATCACGCTGTCGCGCGATCTCAGAAGGAGCTAAACAAGATCCTTGCCTACGCGGAGCAGAAACTCGGGGGAGGAAAGTCGAAGATCTTCGAGGCGCAGATCATGATACTCGGAGACCCGTTACTCTTCGGGGCGATCGAGACGCGAATCCGGAGCGAGCAAAAGAACGCGGAGTTCATTATCAACGACGAGATCAATAAGTACCAGCGCCTCATGCTGGCGGCGAATGATGACTACATGCGGGAGCGCGCCTACGATGTCGAAGACTTGAAAAACCGCATTCTCCGAAACATCCAACAAGAACGCCTCCAGTCAAAGCTGGAGGGCGCCTCAATCATCGTCTCTGAAAGTCTCACTTCTGCAGACATAATCCTCTTCAGCCGGAATGAAGTATTGGGGTACGCAACTGACCTCGGCGGCATAACCTCACACCCAGCCCTCATTTCACGCTCGCTGAAGATCCCCGCCGTCATGGGCTTGCGCGACGTGACGAATAAAGTTTCGACAGGCGATCAGGTCGTCATCGATGGCTACGCCGGTCGCTTCATCATCAATCCCTCGCCGGAGAGCATTTCCGAGTACGAGGCACGGCGTGCAACGTTCATGGCCTTTGAGCAGAAGCTTGCAGGCCTCCGTGAACTCCCCTGTGAGACCCTCGACGGGAAGCGAATAGACCTCTCGGTGAACATCGAGTTTGAGGATGAACTTGATTTTGCCCTTGTTCAAGGGGCAGAAGGAGTCGGACTCTATCGAACGGAACGTTTGCTCCTGACTCGCGATGTCATCCCGAGCGAAGAGGAACAGTATGAAGAATACAAGCGCATCGCAGAAAAGATGTACCCACATCGCGTCATCCTCCGAACCTTTGATTTTGGTGGTGACAAAGTACTACCCCAGAGTCTTCCTGAAGCGAATCCCTTCTTGGGATGGAGAGGAATTCGCATCTGCTTAGACGAGCCTCAATTGTTTCTTGAGCAACTTCGCGCTATCCTTCGGGCGAGTGTTCGGAAGAACGTCGCTTTGATGTTTCCAATGATCGCAACAGTGAACGAAGTACGGAAAGCAAAAGAGATGGTTGAGGAAGCGAAGCGCGATCTCCGTGCAAAGAACATTCCCTTCGATGACCGCATCAAAATCGGTGTGATGATCGAAGTCCCATCTGCTGCAGTCATGGCTGAAGAAATTGCACGGGAGTCGGATTTCGTGAGCATCGGCACGAACGATCTCATTCAGTACTTGCTTGCGGTTGACCGGACGAATAGCGTCGTTGCCGATTTGTATCAGGAATTTCACCCGGCAGTCCTCCGATCATTGAAACACATCATCGACTCCAGCCACAAGAGCAAGGTCTGGGTGGGCATGTGTGGTGAGATGGCCGGTGACCCGCTCGCTGTTATTCTCCTCGTCGGCCTCGGGTTGGACGAGTTCAGTGTGGTTCCAGCCATTCTGCCAGAGATCAAGAAAATCATTCGGGCCATTAAGCAGAGAGAGGCAAAGCGGATAGCAGAGAAAGCTCTGAAGTTCAGCACCGAAGAGGAAGTCGAGCAATATCTTCGACAAGTCATTAAGGAGAAGTTCCCAGAGATCCCGCTTGGCTAAGATTGACATAAGAAGCCAAGAGATCTCCAGGGTTCACAAAAGAAATATCCATGGGCAGCCGGCATCGAGTTCCTCATTTGAAAGAAGCGACAGTCCGCCGCATTGACGTGTCGAATATGCGGGGACTTCTCGAGCGCTTTCCAGAGCAGATCGAAGATGCTGTTGCAATCGGCAAGACTGTCAAGCTTCGATTGAAACCGTCCAGGATTTCCGAGATCGTTATTAGCGGCCTTGGTGGATCTGCGATCGGAGGGGATCTCCTGCGGACTTATCTAGCAAATGAACTCACGATACCCGTTCTTGTCAACCGACACTATTTTCTGCCGAGGTTTGTTTCAAAAGATAGCCTGGTGGTGATCTCAAGCTACTCTGGAGACACCGAAGAGACTATTGCCGCCCATCGTGATGCGATGAACCGAGGAGCTCAGGTTCTTTGCATCACCTCCAATGGTGAGACGGAAAAACGTGCGGAGGAATACCGGCATAACCTCATCAAGATCCCAAAAGGTTTTCCACCCCGAGCAGCTCTCGGTTATTCTTTCTTTCCGATTCTTGTTTCTCTGATCAGACTGGGATTGGTGGGACGGAAGGTGAATGACATCCGTGAGACGCTCTCTGTCTTGAGGAGAAAGCGCCGTCTGTATCG
>CAYHSB010000045.1:0-10937 GCA_964359185.1 uncultured Chitinophagales bacterium | reverse complement strand
GTTCTTGAAGGGACTGTATTCACCGGAGAAGGTCGTATCGATATTAATAGATGAAGGTGAAGGTGGTGCAAGATGCCATCTCGTGACGATGGGATGCTTTTCAACAACCTCCTCACACAAATACTTAATGGCGCTGACATCCGTAACGACTTTGTTGGCGATGACCACGGGCACAAAGCCCTTCCCCGTGTAACTAAAGACAACCAGCGAATCGTTCCAGACGGGGACAGGCCTGAAGAAACCCGTTTCGCAATTGCTGATCCACTCCATCTTCTTCTTCTCGACATCATATCGAGCTACATTCGAAACCCCGCTCTGATAGGATGAACCAAACAAGAACTTCCCGTCCGCGGAAAAAGCAAAATTCGCTGGTGCACTGTTTTCAAAATCAAAGAGGACCTCATGGGAAGTCTCGCCTTTCAACAGCTTGGCGATGTCCATCTTCATCAGCGTTTGTGATCCGTCTATCTCCGCAAGCGAGGATATGAGCGTTGAACCATCGGGAGAGATGTCGATATCAAACATATCTTTGCCATACGGAGCGGAATACACTTGATTCCACTCTGCATAGGGTGGGGGAATTCTAACCAGCGTTGAGATTCCATCGTAGTGCCGTATCCCCCAGAGTGACTTGTCTGCCCGATTGAAGGCGAGATCGCCAGTTCGAACGTCCTTGATGAGCATCCTCGTTGTACCTGTCCGGATATTCACTACATTCAGATCCCGCCACTTATTATTGTCTGTTGTATAAAAGAGGTTTCCCGTTGACGGGTCGAAGGCGAGCGATGAGACATAAAAGAGAGCGCCTCCACGGACATCTGTGACCTTTTCTATCGAACCGCTTTCCACGTTGATCGCAGCGATGTGGGCGATTTGGCCTGGGTAGTTAATCGCACAGTACAGCTTTCTCGCTGTGGAGTCATAGAAGGCACGGGAAACTGAGCCGAGGGCATTCTGAGAGACGAGACGATAGGGTGTAGTTAGATATACCCGGATAGAATCTAGATTGGCCTGCTGCCACTGATGTTCCCACGCGATCCATCGAGTCCATTCGTCATCGAGTGAAGCTCCAAACACATTCAAGAACTCTGATGCAAAATACGCTTTGCTGTCCTTGGTTCGATTATGCCATTGCAGCAGTTTTTCCGGCCCGTACTGGAGTGCTAAGTACGTCATGAATCGCGTTCCATAGAGATAGGAGCTCGCCCCCACCTGGAAGTCAACTTTTATCCCTTCCGATTCCAGCCCGACGACATCATAGAAATAACTGCTGTCGCGAACCATCGTTCGGAATACCATCTCATCGTATGCACCGAGAGCGCGCCCCAAACCCCCGTTCATCCAGGTCTCCATGAATACAGCAATCCCCTCAAAGAACCAGCGTGGAGCATACAGGCGCGGGCTTGTGAGATAACTATAGAGCATAGAGAGCGGCACGTCTGGAATCGGAGCAACCTTGCCACTAAAGAGTGATCGATAGAATCTATCGGAGGAGGCCCCTTTGTCCATTGTCAGAATATGAACTAATTCATGGTTCATCATCCAACTCATTCTTTCAACAGCAGGCACCGTCTCATACGTGTAGTGGAACGGGGAGATCCCGATACTCATAAGGTTATTGGGAACACCCGTCGCGCCGCCATTTCCATAATCGCCGAAGTCTTGCAACAAGATTGTTACTGGTTCCGTCGGGATGTAGCCAAAGAGGCTTTTATGAAACCTCAAAGCGTTCTCAAAACAGCGCGTTACGTGTTGAACGAGGTAGGCATGTCCCCTATCGTAATAGATCACCTTCATGTGCCTTGTCTGCAGTGTATAGAGCTGGGCGTACGATCTGGAAGGGAAACTGAGAAGCGCAAGGCAAAAGAGGCAGAGGGTCCTGAGGGTTACTTTCATGAAATGGCTTGTCCCGGTGAAAGGTTTAGCCTAGTGAGGAAAAAATTTAAAGAATATGCAAAGGTGTACATCAAAAAGCAAATCCTCAGCCGGTGCTCGATGAAAAAGCTCTCTGGCAAGATTGCAAGGCACAGGCCGGAGCGAGGGTATGCTGCCCCGGAAGAAAAGAAGGAGATCCTTCGCATCATAGCGCAGAATCTCCTTCTTGATTTGAAACTTCTCGTAACCCCTTGAACACAAAGTCGGCGGAAGGGGCTATACAGTTATTGCTGAACGTTGCTCATCAGTTCCTGAAACGCAGCTTCTTTCATTAGCTCTTGGAATGCAGCGTCCTTCATAAGCTCCTGGAACGAAGCATCCTTCAGCAATTCCTGGAACGACGCATCCTTGAGAAGGTCTTGGAACGCAACATCCTTCAGCAATTCCTGGAACGACGCATCCTTCAACAGGTCTTGAAACGAAGCGTCCTTCAAGAGTTCTTGGAACGAGGCGTCTTTCATCAGCTCCTGGAACGCATTGTCTTTCATGAGCTCCTTGAACGCAGCGTCCTTTGTTAACTCTTTGTACGTCGCGCTGTTCATGAGCTCTTTATACTGGGCGTCCCTCATCAGTTCCTGATAGGAATTCTCCTTCATCAATTCCTGGAATGACGCATCCTTGAGGAGTCCTTGGAACGCGGCATCCTTCACTAATTCCTGGAACGACGCGTCCTTTACAAGCTCTTGAAAAGAGACTTCCTTCAGCAATTCCTGGAACGCGTTGTCCTTCAACAGGTCTTGAAATGCTGCGTCCTTGAGCAAGTCCTGAAACGCGGCTTCCTTCCCCAGTTTCTGAAGATGCCCACTCTTGGCGAGCTTCTGAAACTTGTCGTTCTGTCGCACCTTTTGATAGTTGGTGTTTTGCAGGACGACGTCCTTGTTGCTCATTTGCTGGGAGCGGTATTTCTTCGCTTTCCCAATCGTGCCGCTGACGTCTTCACCCGATGGCGGTGGATAGAAAAATGAAAAGTACACGACCGCGATGATGGCCACCATGGCACCACCGATGAGGAGATTTCTGGTCTTCTTGTTCATATTGCGCTCCTTCCTTGAGCAATGTTCTTATGGAATAATAGTGGATTACTGTTTTTCCTATTCAAATAGTTCTATGAGAAATACAACTCAGGACAACGAATGTTGGAAAAAGTTTCATTCAATGGTATGTTAATGGCAGGCGTTTATTAGCTTTTTCCTCTCGTGGAGAGAACCTTTTCATACACTAAAGTACCGGAGGAAAAGATCTTCAAGTTCACAGATGTTGCGGCTGGAGCCTTGTCATTGAACACAAGAAGGCATTTATTGTCGCCGCTGCCAGTCAATCGTAGGGAGTTTTCTCGTATGTTTACGTTATTCTTCGCGTTATTGGGCTGTTCAAAGCTGGTGAAACTGATAGCACTCGGATCAAACTCTAATAGAGTCTCAATTTCCTGTTGCGATTGCAGATTGACTTCGATCGAAAGCAGCCCTCTGGCGTGCCTTGTGGTGACCGTTCCATGCACTTTGTCGAGATTGATCTCTACATTATCTGCGGTTTCGAAGCTTTCTGATGCTCGATTCAAGACCATCGTCCCATGGAGTTTGGAGATGTCTATAGAAGCATCCTTATTCATATCAACAAACAGTGCGTAAATGACAAGACCAACGACCAAACCGAATGAAAAAACAAAGGCATACCTAAGGGAGACCCTTTGCGGCAGGAGATCTATGACTGATCTAAGAGGGTTCCTCCTTTCCCTCACAGCATATCTGCTTGAGTCGATAGTGTTCAGAATACTTGCTCTTAGACTACGTGGAACCTCGACCTCATCAACTGTCTTCAAGAGACTTGAGACTCTAACAAGATCATCGTAAAGATCCTTTGCTTCCTGGTTCTTTGCGAGATACTCCTTCAGCTTGGCGCTATCCGCTCGGGAATTGATCCCATCAATCTCCTTGTTGATAAGCTCTACAAGAGAACTGTCGATAGCCATGTGTTAGATCCCCTTTTTCAGCAAGATTTCTCTCAGAAGCTGCCTGGCCGTGAAGAGTCTGGCTTTAACCGTTTTCTGAGGAACATCAACGATATAACTGATTTCTTCGTAGGAAAGATTCTGGAAATGCTTTAACACAAGTACGGTTCTATATTCAAGCTTTAGATCCAACAAGGCGTCCCGAATCCTTTCACCTGCCTCAACTCTATCGTAGGCTTCCTCGGGCGTCTTTTCTTTTGAAATGAGGCTTTCATCCAGCTTCTCAAAATTCCTTTTCTGATCAAGAAAATTTAGTGACTCATTAACCACTATGCGGTACAGCCAGCTGAAGAATTTGTACTTAGAATCGAAAGTCCTAAGCTTTTCGTAAGCTTTGACAAAAGCGGACTGCGCTATGTCTTGAGCATCCTCGTAATTGTTAACCATCTTTATCACTACATTGAACATCGTCTTTTCGTACTTCTCGACTATGGCCCCAAAAGCTCTCGTATCACCTCCAAGGCACTGCCTTACCAGCAGAGAATCGGCTTCTTCTATCATAATTACAGTCGAACCGCGCAAAAGTTGGTCTTGTTCTTGATGTAGGTAGAAATTGAAGCCATTCCAAAATGAATCTTTTGTTTCATTTACCTATTCTGACTCAATTTCGAAGATTGTGTCAAAACCGGCATACTGGAAAATATCGCGCACGTGTTTGCTCATGTTAACTAATTTGAGACTGTTCCCCGATTCACCTAGACGTTTTTGAGTCATCAAGAGGACACCCAACCCTGCACTCGATACGTATTCCAAATCCTTGAAATCTACAGCACAGGATATGGCAACCCGATTGAATACCTCTTTTGCTTTTTCAACTTGTGCCGCGTCAAATCTTCCAGAGATCTTTACATCCCCGTTTTGACTCATCTCGATATTGAACATATCATTTCTCCAAGGTTTTTGTCAATGTTACCCTACTCTCCCGATTTTTGTACTCATAATCGACTTTGTCGACCATTTTCTTTACAAGATGAAGGCCCAAGCCTCCAACTTTTCGCTCTCGCAACGATTGATGAATATCTACTTCTTCGGTCTTCGTTAGGTCGAAGGGGTCGACATCGAAATCGATTAGACTTATGCTCAACGTATTGCTGTGTCTCCTGAGGCTTACAAGAATATCTTTATTACTCATAGAATTATACTTCACCATATTTGTAAATATCTCTTCAACGACGAACTTTATCACAAAAACATCTGAATCGCCAATTCTGTTCGCAGTTGAAAATCCACTGATAAAGTCAAAAATCTTCTCCAACGATCTTATTTCTCTCTTGAACTTTTGTTCCATATGCTTTCACATTTCTGGTTGCTAAGACGAAACAACTTTTATCGCGATCATTGCCACATCATCACTTTGGGGAGCTTTACCAGTAAACTCCTGCAGTTTGATTTTCACATGATCGATAACGTTCTCCGCTTGTCTCACGGCCACCTCTCCAACGGCCTGAATCAGCCTCGTCTCCTCGAACATCTCCATCTGCAGATTAAACGCTTCAGTGACTCCATCCGTGTAAATCAGAAACAAATCACCATCCTTTAAGGGAATCTCCTTCTCCTGATACTGCGAAAGCTTGGAAAGTGCCAGAGCCGGTGCGCGGAGGGCTACCATCTGGCATGATCGCGAGCTAGTATCGTAATACAATAAAGGGTTATGGCCAGCGCTGGAATAACGCAAGACTTTCTTCTTCAGATCGAAAACCAAAAACATCATTGTCACAAACATGTCCACGGGGATGATCCCACTGAGAATAGAATTCATTTCTGAGAGTACCTGGTTCGCCGACTCAAATTTCTTTGTAATAGAATGCAAAATCCCCTTCACCATAGTCATGACCAGAGCCGCTGAGGGTCCATGCCCTGAAACGTCCGCTAAAACCATCCCAATTCTTTCTTCACCTAAGACGAAATAATCGTAGTAGTCCCCACCAACTTCGTCAGCCGAATTGAAGTAACTGAAGATTTCAAGACTCTTGGTTTCTGGGACCTTCTTGGGTAGAAGACTGATTTGCATCTCCCGAGCCATTGCCAATGCCTGCTCCATCCGCTTCTTCTGAAGAGTTTCTTCCTGAAGCTGTGAATTCCTTATGAACTGTCCTGATTGGGCTGCAATAATAGAGAGCAATCTCAGATCGTCGGAACTGAAAGGCTCCAGAGTTTTCTTATTTGTCACCATAAGAATACCGATGAGCTTCGCCTGGAAACGAATGGGCACGCAGAGAACAGATCGAATATCCTTTCGCTCCTGGTCTGATGTCTTGAATCGCTGATCTGTGGCTAAGTCTTCAATCAACAGGGGCTGCTGGTAAGTCAAAACCCAACCAGTAATATGGCTACCCACCCTGTAGGTCATCATGCGGCTTCTCTGGTCGGCCTGGCGAATAAGCGTCTTCAGCGGTGCATCTTTCTCCTCAGTCACCAGCAAAATGGAACCCTGTTCTGCCTTCACCGCTTTAATGGATTTCTCAACGATAAGGTCGAGCATGTCACTGACTTCTAATGTTTTGCCTGCCGCAACCGCAAGGTCATTCAAGACGATTAGTTCCTCTACAGCGGATTTCAATCGGCGAACTTCACTTTCAAGCTGAGCTACTCTTTGGTCATCCATTGAAGCCCTTTCATGTCTTGAAAATAGCCTGATTCGTCACGAACTCCTCCTACCCCCAACCGCATTCTCTTCAGCACCCCGACACACCAGGAACTTGGGTGCTGGTTGTCCACATGTTGATCGGCATCAATCTACATTCGAGTCCGATGACTTTATCGATTTCTTCACCTCTTGCCGTCAACATCAGTATCGGGACCTGAATTCCCTCCGTTCTAAGCTTCTTGCAAATATCGAGACCGTCCATGCTAGGAAGCATTAGATCAAGCAAGATCAGATCAAACTTCTCTCGCTTTGCAAGCTCATATCCTCGTGCTCCATCAGTCTCACTTGAAACTTCGTAGTGTTCCCTCCTTAAGTTTTCGACTATGCCGCGAAGAATAGATTCATCATCTTCTATTATCAGAATACGCATCATATTCTCACCTACTCTCCCGAGCCAAATCGGTTCTTAGAACAATTACCTAAGGTGAAGTCAGTCTGCGTTTTCCAGTGCCATCAGCATTCATGACCCACAAACCCCCATCCCCTCTCTGCGTGCGGGTGTAAACGATCTGAGTTCCACTCGGGCTCCAAGCTGGAAAATCGCCCCCATCATCTGTGAGGCGCGTGTGGCGCGCTCCTGATAATTCAAACTTCCATACTTGTGCATAATCATCTGCAGGTTTGAGGCTGTAAGCTATCGCGTCTCCTTTTGGGCTAATACTCGTAAATCCACAATCGGATTTCGAACTAAAAGTATGGACCGTAAGAACCGAATTGGTTTCGATCTGGATGGAGGTGAACTTATAGACCAAGATATTCGTGGCACCATCAACCTGAGACTCGAGTATGATGATTTCGCTGCTATTTGGATGCCAGGAGGGATAATCACCAAATGGAACCAACTGCCGGGCATTTCCAGTGCGCAGGTCGTACAACCAGATCGCCTGCGCATTAGATAAGTCTCTCCGAACGAAGGCAAGCTTGAAACCGTCACGTGACCACGCGGGCCGAATGTCCCCGGCGCTCGTGGTAAGCCGGGTCAGGCTATCACCATTCACTCTGATTTTGTAGATGCTGCCAACGCGCGAAAACGCAAGCCAGTTGCCATCGGGAGACCAAGTTGTTCCAAGTCCTTCGCCTCCGATCAGTAGATGAAGATTTGCGCCGGACGAATCAACGAGATAAATACCCTGAGCGCCGGATGCAAGTGACGTAAAAGAAATCCACTTACCATCGGGAGACCAGGTTGGTCGAACGTGAAGGTAGCTTTCGCCCACAGGGCCCGTCTCGGGTTCCGTCGAAGGGTTACAGCCTGAGATCCATGGCAGCCATAGGAAGGCAGCAAAGATGAAGCAATTCTTCTTGAAACCCGTACAGACCCTCATTGATATTCTCGCACTTTGCCGGAGCCAAGCCGAGCGTGACTTGCTTTCAGTGTAATGGGACGGTGAAGCTTCGTATCTTCGGCCTGGCGGACGACACACATTTTCCCCTCGGCGAGCGTTTTGGGGATTCTGTAATGAGAAATAGCTTTGCCGGTCATTGCTTCACCATCCCCTTCAATTTTGCAAGCCTCGCTTTTGCATCCACCAGGTCTGGCAAATCTTTGTCTGCATCTTTCCAGAGGCTCAAGAACTTTTCGTAGTTCTCGACTGCACGCCTGCTATCTCCCTTCCTTTCGTAGACTTTCCCAAGGAGATAAAACCCTTTCGGATATGTCACTGCTCTGATCCCTATGGAGTTGGAGTAAATTGCTTGTGCTGACTTTAGTTCCTGAATCGCGTTATCCGAGTCTCCTTTCTCATGGTAACAGCGGGCGACAAGAAATTTGTAGAGAGCTTGATATTGGACTTCGACCCACTCAAGGATTTTCTTGTAGTTCTGAATTGCCGGTTCCCATTCCTTTCTTGCTTCATGGGTTTTCGCTTCGTAGATTTGCTTCCAGCCTGCGCCTCTTGCCAACTCTACTGCGACTTTTGCACTATCGAATTCTCCGATTTCAGTCAATAGCAAGACTAGCCAGTCATAGAAGTAGCGGACCTTTATTTTCCCCAATGGTAGTGTGTGCTCAATCATCTTCAGCGCCTCAGCCTTGTCTTTCCTGCCAACGTAGAGCCAGTAGGCTTTTTCCGCGGTGAAGAATGCCGCCATCTGATCATCTCGGTCCTTGAGGGCGAAATCAATTCGCTTGTCAAACATGCGGGCCATCTCAGAATACTTGCCGAGATAAGGGTAGAACTGTGCTAACTCAAGGAATCCGCGTGCCTGGACTTCAGCAGGACGACTCTGGGCGGTCATTGATTTGAAGAGGGACTCCGCGAATTGGAAATCTTCCATGAAAGCATAAGTATTGCCGAGGCCAGCGAGAAGGTCGGGATCATCTGGAAATAATTGCAGAGCAAGCTTATAGGTCTCTTGGGCGTCGGTCAACGCGCCAGCGAGCTGATCAATTTCTGCCAGCAGGGCGTATGCCTCCGTATTGTGAGCTTGGGAGACATATTCTTTTGCATAATCGAGTGCTTTCTCGTACTGCTTCGAAGTACGAAAGGTCCAGGCAATGTGCTGAAGAGCGCGTTCGAAATTTGGATCAATCGTCAAAACCTTCTCCAAGTACTGTGCTGCTGTCACATAATCCCTGAGATGATACGAATAGTCGCCGATATTATACAGCATCTCCTTGTCGTTCGGATAAATCTTTTCCATGACCCTCAGCATCTCAACTCCAGCTCTGTAACCTTGTTCGATCCGCGCATTCTCCGCCAGAAGCAAGTACCTCTCCTTTTCCGGGATGCGTGTGATCAGGCCAAGAGCCTTTGCTATAAATGGCTTCGCCAGGTGTTCCTCTCCTTGGTTCCAGGCCAATGCGTACCCAAGGCGGAAGTACGCAAGCGCGAAGGTTGAATCCAAAGCGACTGCTTTCTTGAATTCTTCTTCTGCTTCTTTGAACTTGAGGGTGTTAATGTAGTGCTCACCTTGAAAGAAATGCTGATATGCCTCGAGGTTGCCTGTGGTCATCTCAGCCAACTTATGATTCGCGGATTGGATTTCGGCTGACCTCTCTTTAAGCCCTTCACGTGTTTTTTCCGCGAGTCGGTCCAACATCGAAAGGATGCTCTCCTGCCCTTCCCCCTGGACAAGTGTCGTGAACATATATTCATTTTTCTGCGTATCCAGGATCTTCATGTCGATTGCATATCGTTGGCCGAACTTTCGTATGGAGGCGATGACGAGTGCGCTTACGTTCGCTTTCCTACAAATCTCTCTTCCCAGCGATTCATCAATGCGCTCGACACCTTCCTTACCTAATTGTTTCACAATATCCAACATCCGCGATCGGGTGAGGACAGATAGGCGACGAGATTGTTCCAACGCGGTGATGAGCATACCAGAAAGCCCATTCAATTCATTCTCATCAGTTTCATTTACAAAATCAACGACAGCAATGGGAATTCGTTCTCCACTTTCGGCGTGCGGCAAGAAAAGAAAATAGGTCACGAGTAATGCAGCAACAACGATAGCTCCAATGGCAGGAACCAGCCAAGGAAATCCTCTTCTCTGAGATGGTGCTCGCGCCACCGTCTGTTTCACCATTTCCGCAGTCTCGAACTCTTTCTTCAGGCTCTTCAAATCCACAAGCATCTCGTCAACATGCTGATACCGCTCGCTCCGCTCCTTCTGCATTGCCTTCTTCACAATCCGCTCGAGTTCCATCGGTACGTTGGAACGAAGACTCGTAATCGGCTCTGGTTCTTCGTTTAGGATTCGATACAAGATCGCTTGCTCATAGTCTCCGGCGAAGGGAAGCTTTCCAGTGATCATCTCATACATCACCACACCGAGCGACCAAATGTCCGTCCGTTGATCAAGCTTCTCACCGAGTGCCTGCTCTGGAGACATGTAGGCTGTCGTTCCTACAGTCATTCCCTCTTTGGTGACTCGGGTTCTTCCTGCAATCTCTGCCAGTCCAAAGTCCATGATCTTTACGACACCATCACGAGAGATCATCACGTTGTCGGACTTAACGTCTCGGTGTATGATGCCTTTCTCGTGCGCCTTCGCCAGTCCTTCGGCAACCGCTATGACAATGTTCACAGCTTCGGGGATGGGTAATGGTCGTTCCTGAATTTTCTTTTTCAGCGTCTCGCCATCGATGTACTCCATTGCGATGAAGGCGAGTTTCCCACCAGTGACGGGATCGTCGACCTCATCGAACTCATGAATGATCGCAATGTTGGGGTGGGAGAGACTGGCTGCGGCTTGTGCTTCACGAGCGAAGCGAGTCTTGTCTTCCTCTGTGATGAGAGCTTGTCGGGGCAGGACTTTGAGGGCGACGGGGCGGCGGAGTTTGGTGTCCTCGGCTTTGTAGACTACTCCCATGCCGCCCCGTCCCAATTCTTCTATTATTCT
>CAYHSB010000044.1:0-10982 GCA_964359185.1 uncultured Chitinophagales bacterium | reverse complement strand
AATGTCAACATCATTAACAAAGCGGTGCACATGAACGGTAGGCTCAATGTCTTTGGAGTCGAGCGAGATTTTTGACATAAACGAAATTAAGGAGAGGTGAAATGATCGGGACTATCGTCATCTGGATTGCGTTTGCCGCTGCGCTCACTTCTGCGTGGGACTACTTTCAAGTGGTAAGAAGAAAGAAGGAATCTCTAACGCTGGCACGGAGGAGTTTTCACATCATGGTGCTCGGTGTGGTGCTCTCCTCTTTTCTTCTCCTCATGTTCATTCTCCAGCATCGATTCGAATATGCCTATGTCTACAGCTACAGCTCACGATCACTACCTCTCGGCTATCTCTTCTCAACATTCTACGCTGGACAGGAGGGAAGCTTCCTATTCTGGGCGTTTTCAGGTGCCATCATCGGGATCTTTCTCCTGAACTACACCCGACGGAAACGTATTGAGGCGGAGGTGATCTCGATCTATGTATCGATTCAAGCATTCCTCCTTCTCCTTCTCATAGCAAAGTCGCCCTTTCGCTCTATCTGGGATGTGTTCCCCGGTCAGGTGGCCGCAGGTGTTGTTCCCTCAGATGGGCGAGGGCTGAATCCGTTGCTCCAGAATTTCTGGATGACGATTCACCCTCCAGTGCTCTTCGTTGGATTTGCGGCGATGGCAGTACCATTCAGTTTTGCAGCCGCGGCGCTGTGGCGAAAGAAGTATCAGGACTGGCTCGCGAGTGCGTTTCCGTGGGTTCTCTTTGCTGTTCTTGCACTCGGTGCGGGCATCATGCTCGGAGCGTACTGGGCGTACGGTGTTCTCGGCTGGGGTGGCTACTGGGGATGGGATCCAGTAGAAAATTCCTCACTCATACCCTGGTTAACTGCAATTGCTCTCACGCACACCATTCTGGTGCAAAAGCGCACCGGCGGCCTCAAGCGTACAAATTTGGTCCTTGCGATTGTGTCGTTTCTCCTTGTCCTCTACAGCACGTTCCTCACGCGGAGCGGCATCCTCGGTGATGCGTCGGTTCACTCTTTTGTCGACCCGGGCTCGGTCGTCTACCTCCTCCTCATCGCTTTCATCGGAACGTTTGCGGCACTTGGAATTGGACTTTTCTGGACGAGAAGGGCAGAGCTGAAAGCCGCCAGCGAAAAGGCCTATCTTCTCAGCAGAGAAGCGGTGCTTGGGATCGGAGCTGCGGTTATCTGTGCGAGCGCACTCGTCATCTTCTTTGGGACGAGCCTTCCGATATTCTCAAAGACAACAGTTGAGCCGTCATTCTATGATCAGATGAATTTGCCGATTGCGATCATCGTTGCCTTTCTCAATGGGTTTGCACTCCTATTGAAATGGAAGGAAACACAAGGGAAGGACATCATCAAACGCTCAGCGATTGCTTTTGTGGTGGCAATCGCCATCACAGCCGGACTCGTTTATTTTGGGATGAGAGATGCCCTCATTATGTTGCTCGCTTTCTCTGCGGCGTTTGCTTTCCTTGTTAACATTGACATTGTCTATCGCGTAGTGCGTGGCAATCCCCGGTTCACCGGTGCGTACCTTGCACACGTTGGGCTCTCGCTGGTTTTCCTTGGCATTATCAGTTCAGGAAAGTATAGTCAAAAAGAAAACGTAGCTTTGCAATTGAATTCTCCAAGAAATGCGCTCGGCTATACGCTCACATATCTTGGATCCAAGCCAACGGATGACGGCAAGTACGCTTTTGAAGTCCAGGTGGAAAGGGACGGAAAGAAATTCGTCCTTGCACCTGTGATGTTCCACAGCGAGTACAATAACGGAACGATGAGGAACCCTGACATCGCGATGTTCCTTACGAGAGATTTTTACATCTCTCCTGTTTCACTCGAAGACGGGAAGCAGTCGGGACAAGGTGAAGAGACGTACAATCTCAAGAAGGGTGTGGCGACACAGGTCGGGGGCCTCACCCTAACATTTACTCGTTTCGATATGAATCACGATTCTCAAGATAAGATGTTGAACGGTTCAGGGTTTGTGATTGGCGCTGTCATCGAAGTAACCCGGGGTGGAAAGACTGAAATCGCGACCCCTGTGACGATTTATAAGGAGGGCACGGACCCGACGTATCAAAGTGTTCTTCTTGAGGACAAAAAGACATCGATCCAGCTGCTTCATGTGAATGTCGATATGAACACGAAAGAATCATCTGTGACTGTTGCGGTTCATCGAAATGGTGAAGACCCGGGTCAGGCCAAGACTGAGGTCCTTGTTGTTGAAGCAAGCGTGAAGCCCTTTATCAGTCTTCTTTGGGGTGGAACAGCTATTCTCTTTCTGGGATTCCTGGTTTCTATTCTCCGCAGAGCAAAAGAAGCTCACAACGAAAAGAGGTGAAACCCATGGAGACTCAACAACAGACTCCGCATCGGTGCGTCGAGAATGCACCGGGGAATTTCTACGTCGTGGATACGTGCAATGGGTGTGGGCTATGCCTCTCCCTTGCCATCAATAATTTTACGTACAACGACGATGCTTCTTACTACTATATCTATAAGCAACCTCAAACGCCGGAAGAAGAAGAGCAGTGCAGGGAGGCAATGGAACTCTGCCCGATGGACTGCATCTACGACGATGGAGGAAAATACGAAAGCGTCGACGACGGCTTATACTATTAACGCGATTATTTGAAGGGATCAGCATGTACAGAGTTGTTCGCAAGCGCCTCCTTGCCCCGCGCATAACGGAGTTCGTAATCGAGGCACCACTCGTTGCACGGAAGCGGAAGGCTGGCAACTTTGCAATCGTCCGCGTCAATGACCATGGTGAACGCATTCCACTCACGATCGTTGATGGGAATCCAGAACAAGGCACCATCACGCTTATCGTTCAGGCCGTTGGGAAGACGACAAAGCTCATGAGTTCCTGTGAAGAAGGGGAGTCAATTCAGGATGTCGTCGGACCACTAGGCAATCCTTCTCCCATTGAACTCTACGGGACAGCAGTGTGTATCGGCGGCGGCGTTGGTACCGCTGAAGTCTACCCGATTGCTGTAGCGTTGAAGGCAAAGGGAAATGTTGTTCACACGATTATTGGTGTGCGGGCAGACGATCTTTTGATCCTGGAAAAGGAAATGTCGAAAATTTCCGATTCCGTTTCTGTTACAACGGAAGATGGCTCGAAAGGGAGGAAAGGATTTGTAACAGATGAACTTCGCGCAATGATTGAGTCGGGATTGCACATTGATATCGTTTTTGCGATTGGGCCAGTGCCGATGATGAAGGCTGTTGCAGCAGTCACGAAGCCCCACAGGATCAAGACGTATGTAAGCCTTAACCCGATCATGCTCGACGGAACGGGAATGTGTGGAGGATGCCGTGTCACCGTAGGGGGTGAGGTGAGATTTGCGTGTGTCGACGGTCCGGAGTTCGACGGACATCTCGTGGATTATGATGAACTTGTGATGCGAAATAGAACCTATCAAGACCTGGAGAAACTCGCGGATGAGGCATTTACCGCTGTGCAGAAAACCGAAAGCATTCAACACGAGTGTCTAATAAAGGCTGAGAAGTGAAAGCGCCAACACCGATAAAAGATAAAGTAAAGATTCCGCGGCAACACGCCATCGAACAATTGCCTGAAGAACGAAGAAATAACTTTCAGGAGGTATCTCTTGGTTTTACGGAAGAACTTGCATTCGTTGAGGCTGATCGCTGCATCCTGTGCAAGAAGCCCGTCTGTATCGATAACTGTCCTGTTGAAGTTGATATCCCTTCCTTCATTAAGCTGATTCTCGCAGGAGACTACCGGGGGGCAGTCGAGAAGATCCGCGAGACAAATTATCTGCCGATCATTTGCGGAAGGGTGTGCCCTCAGGAAAACCAGTGCGAGTTAGTTTGTACCCTCGGCAAGAGATATGAGCCGATCGCCATTGGGAAGCTTGAACGCTTTGTGGCTGACCTGGAGCTCGAACATGGATGGTTTCAGGTCCCTCACATCGAACAGCGCCGTGAGGAGACGGTTGCCATCGTTGGGTCCGGCCCTGCGGGAATTACCTGCGCTGCCGAACTCGCAAAGCTAGGCTATCGCGTCACGGTCTTTGAGGCTCTGCACGCAATTGGAGGCGTTCTGCAGTACGGGATCCCTGAGTTTCGCCTCCCGAAGGCACTCCTTGATGTTGAGCGGCAAAGGCTTGAGCAGATGGGTGTGGAAATCAATACAAATTTCATCGTCGGCAGGACAGCAACCATTGATGAGCTGATGAATGAGATGGGGTATGCGGCGGCGTTTCTTGCCACTGGGGCGGGAACACCTAACTTCATGAGAATTCCTGGCGAGAATCTGAGCGGTGTCTATTCGGCAAGCGAATTTCTTACCCGTGTCAACTTTTTGAAAGGATACCGCTTTCCTGAGTTCGACACTCCAGTAAGAATCGGAAAGCACGTTGCAGTCGTCGGCGGTGGCGATACTGCTATGGATGCAGCTCGTACTGCTGTCCGACTGGGCCCTGAGAAGGTCTACCTCGTCTATCGGCGCTCCTTTGAGGAGATGCCCGCTCGGAAGGAAGAAGTTCAACACGCAAAAGAAGAGGGAGTGGAATTTCATGTTCTCACCGCTCCAGTTCATATTCTCGGGGACTCGAACAGATGGGTAAATGAAATGATCTGCCAGCGCATGGCACTTGGCGAGCCGGATGAAAATGGCAGGAGGCGACCTATCCCGATCGAGGGGTCGGAATTCTTCCTGCGGGTGGACACGGTCATCGTTGCCATTGGACAGAAGCCGAATCCGATTTTGCAGAAAACTACCCCAGATCTCAATGTCTCAAAATGGGGCACTGTCGTCGTCGACGAATCGGGAAAGACAAGCCGACCAGGTGTGTACGCTGGGGGCGACCTCTCCCGTGGGGGAGCGACGGTTATTTTGGCAATGCAGGATGGGAAGAAAGCTGCGGAAGCCATTCACTTGTACCTTGAGGCGAAACGGAGAGATAATCATACTGGAAAAGAGAATGAACCAAGAGATTGAGATCCTCAACGAGTCGTCGACGACCCTACGGTCGACGACTCGACTCGTCGAGGTCGATAGACCCGTGGGAAGTCATCGACCGACAAAGTCGGAAGAAGATTTGCTTGAGATTCGCTGGCACGGCCGTGGCGGTCAGGGCGTGAAGACTGCCGCGATGCTCTTTGCTGAGACGGCGATCGAAGAAGGGAAATACGCACAGGGTTCTCCAGAATATGGTCCGGAGCGAATGGGTGCACCAACGAAAGGGTACACACGGATCAGTTCCCAAACCATTCTCTCGCATTCTTCGATCACAGAGCCTGATGTCGTCATCGTTCTAGACCCGACGCTCCTTGAGAACCCTGAGATCGTTGAGGGTATTCCAGATAATGGAATCCTCATCGTCAACACGAGCAAGTCGCCTGGTGAGATTAGGAAAGAATTGAATCTTGTCGGTCGAAGGATTTTCACAGTGAATGGCACACAGCTTGCCCTCGATACCCTGGGAAAAGCGATCCCGAACACCGTGATGCTCGGTGCCCTCATCAGGGTCTCAAAGGTGTTTGACCTTGCAACGATGGAGAAAAATATCGTGAAGAAATTTGAAAAGAAGTACAATGAACAGGTTGCTGACATGAATGTCCAGGCAATCCGCCGTGCGTACGAGGAGGTTCAAGGCGAATGAAACCAAAGAATTGGGAAGAGCTGCCAATCGGTGTGAAAATCCTTGAGCCCGGCAACTCCGCTGAATATGAGACGGGTACATGGAGAGTTAATCGTCCGGTCTTTGATGCTAACAAGTGTATTCACTGCTTATTCTGCTGGGTCTTCTGTCCAGATTCTGCGATCATTCTGAAAGACGGAAAGGTCGTCGGCATTGACTATGATCACTGCAAGGGATGCGGAATCTGTGCGCACGAATGTCCAGATAAAGCAGACGCATTAACGATGGTCCCCGAGCATGACAAACAATAAACCTCTAGAGACATTAGAACTGCCCGCCACAGTGCGCCCCCAGCGCGTCGTTGCCCTGACGGGGAATGAGGCTGTGGCAGAGGCGATGCGCCAGATCGATCCTGACGTTGTCGCAGCGTACCCAATCACGCCTCAAACAGAACTTATGCACGCCTTCGCTGATTTCGTTGCAAACGGCAAGGTGAGTACAGAGTTTGTTCTTGTCGAATCCGAACACAGTGCGATGAGCGCGTCGATAGGTGCTTCGGCCGCTGGGGCACGGGCAATGACGGCCACCTCTTCTCAAGGCCTTGCCTTGATGTGGGAAGTCGTTCAGATTGCCTCCTCGCTTCGTCTTCCAATCGTGATGCCGGTTGTCAACCGTGCCATCAGTGGTCCGATCAACATCCACTGCGATCACAGCGACACAATGGGCTGTCGAGACTCTGGCTGGATACAGATTTTTTCAGAGAGCGCACAGGAAGCGTACGACCATACACTGATCGCTCTTCGTGTGGCTGAACATCCAAACATACTCCTTCCGGTCATGGTGACATTGGATGGCTTCATTCTCAGCCACACGATGGAGCGATTAGAAATTCTCGATGATGAGACGGTGAAAGAGTTTGTCGGCGAATACCACCCGGATCATCCGTTGCTCGACACGAAACATCCCGTGACTGTTGGTCCACTTGATCTGCCGGACTTTTTCTTCGAGCACAAGCGCCAGGAGGTAGAAGCACAGCTCGCTGCTGCTGAATTGATGCCGGCAATCCTGAAAGAATTCGGTACGGTGAGCGGACGGGAGTACGATGTGATTGAGGAATACGAAATGGACGACGCGGAAACAGCAATTGTGGTTCTTGGATCAACAGCGGGAACAGTGAAGAGCGTCGTTAACGAACTTCGACGGGAGGGAAGGAAAGTCGGGTTAGTGAAGATTCGAGTCTTTCGTCCATTCCCAGTCCGAGACCTCGTCCGTGCTCTGACGAAGGCGGAGGCGGTCGCGGTTCTCGATCGTTCGATAGCCTTTGGCAGCGCAGGAGGGCCGGTGTTCGACGAAATCCGATCATCGTTCTTCGGCGGTGGGGTCAGTCCAGCTGAGGTGAAAGTTCTGAACTATATCTATGGGTTGGGTGGACGAGATGTGAAGGACTCCGATATTCGATTCGTGTACGACGAGCTGGAAACTCTTCTGCACACTGGAGAGACAGGAAGCGCTGTTCGGTATCTGGGACTCCGTGACTCCAATGTGGAGCAAGTTGCATTACGATTGGAGGAAAATCAGTAATATGCCTACACTGAGAGAGTTAGCTCAAAGAGAGGAAGTCCTCGCCGGCGGACACCGAGCCTGCGTTGGATGCCTTTCAACGGTGGCGCTTCGGCAGGTGATGGCTTCCGTGCCTGGAGATGTTGTTGTCGGGGCAGCCACGGGATGCATGGAAGTTGTCACGACCATCTATCCGTACACGTCGTGGAAGGTTCCATTCATCCACAATGCGTTCGAAAATGTAGCCGCAACCGTTAGTGGAGTCGAAGCGGCGTATCAAGCGCTGCGGCGAAAAGGGAAGATTGACCACGAGATCAAGTTTGTCGCCTTTGGGGGTGATGGGGGCACGTACGATATCGGGTTGCAGTCTCTCTCTGGTGCGATGGAGCGCGGTCACGATATGCTCTACGTTTGCTACAACAACGAAGCCTACATGAATACAGGCGTCCAGCGGTCAAGCGCAACTCCTTTTGCCGCGTGGACTTCCACCTCACCCGTTGGCACAGTCGAGGTCGGCAAGAAAGATTTTCCCAAAGATCTTACTGAGATCATGGTAGCTCACCACATCCCATACGTCGCTCAGGCGGCCGTTCATCACTGGAAAGATCTAGCAACGAAAGTCCAGAAAGCCATGAGCATCCGTGGTCCAAAGTTTATCAACATTCTTGCCCCCTGCACGCTGGGATGGAAGTATCCCCCGGAGATTGGGCTCGATGTCTCCCGCCTCGCTGTAGACACGTGTGCCTGGGCTTTGTATGAAGTGGAGAATGGAAAGCGGAAGCTCACCCACCGCCCAAGAGAAAAGAAACCGATTATCGAATATCTAAAAGTCCAAGACCGATTCAAGCACCTTCTGAAGCCCGAGAACCAAACCATCGTTGAGCAGCTTCAAAAAGAAATCGACGAACGTTGGAATCGGTTGATCGGGGGTCAGGCCTCTGCATAGGAGTTTGGAGAGTCAGGTCGGAGTTTCTTTCCGGTTTGCATCAATTTTTCATTGGCGTGGAGGTGCCTCGAGGGGTCTTCACCAACGGTGAAGATGATTGTCTAGAATTTCTTGATACTTCTTTCTTCCTTCCGTAGACTGGGAATTTCAACGTTGCAAGGCAGAGGAGCCAACTTTACCTCTTATTGAGCGAGGGTATCATGAATATCGGGATTCCAAAAGAACAAGCATTGCGTGACCGCAGGGTTGCGCTGAACCCCGCGGGCGCTCAGTCGCTCGTTGAGGCGGGACATATGGTTTACATTGAGAAGGATGCTGGTGCACTTGCCCGCTACAGCAACGAGGAGTACGAGCGCGTCGGTGCAAAGGTCGTGTACAACGCGAGCGAAGTTTTCAACCGTGCAGCGATCATCTTGAAAGTCTCTGCACCCACGAT
Organism: uncultured Chitinophagales bacterium; assembly: GCA_964359185.1. GTDB lineage: Bacteria > Bacteroidota > Ignavibacteria > UBA10030 > JAHEZR01 > CAYHSB01. The sequence goes on along the minus strand of CAYHSB010000044.1, from coordinate 2,412 downwards.
GGAAGAATACAATCTCCTTACGGAATCCCAAATACTCTTTTGTTTTCTTCACCTCCCCGTAGCGAAGAAAAACTCCGTTGAGCTCCTGCTAGACAGAAAGGTCTGTGCGATCGGGTACGAACTCATCGAGTCGAATGACGGGAGCCTGCCGGTTCTCCAGGTTATGAGTGAGATTGCAGGGCAAATGGCGATTCACATCGCTGCTCACTACCTTCAGAGCGGAGATGACGGAAGAGGAATCCTTCTCGGACGAATCCCGGGTATTGCTCCCGCCTCTGTTGTTATCCTCGGGGCTGGAACGGTGGGAAGAACTGCTGCCAGGGTCGCAGAGGGCTCCGGCGCGGAGGTGACAGTGTTTGACAAAGACCTCTCTCGCTTGCGAGAGCTGGAGAATATTTTTCACCACCGGATCGCTACGAGAATTGCCAATCGGTACAATATCGCCCGTGCAGTTCAGTTTGCTGACGTTGTTATTGGCGCGGTCCTCCTCAAAGCGGAGAAGGCTCCGCACTTGGTCACGGAGGATATGGTGAAGACGATGAAGCCACGGTCTGTCATCCTTGACATCTCGATTGACCAGGGGGGCTGCATTGAGACGAGTCGGCCGACCACGCTCGAGAGCCCGGTTTTCCTTCGCCATGGAGTAATTCACCACTGCGTGCCAAACATTCCCGCGAGCGTTCCCCGGACTGCGACAAATGGTCTGACGAATGCCCTCCTGCCGTACGTGCACGATATCGCCGACCATGGACTTGAGCCTGCGCTTCACCGGAATCGTGGATTGCAACAGGGCGTCTGCACTTATGATGGTTCCTGTACGAACGCACCGATAGCGAAGCTTTTTGCTCTCGAGGCACGCAAGATATCCGATTTACTTTTCTGGATGCCAGAAGCACAAGATATTTAAGACCGTGAGATTATGAACTGGATAGAGCAATATAGAGCAAAGCTTTCGACGCCGGAAGAAGCTGTTTCCGCCGTCAAAAGTGGAAATAAAATCTTCATCAGCGGAAACGCTGCGACCCCCTTTGTTCTCATCAAGGCGCTTGCTGGACGGAAGGATGAGCTTGAAGATGTTGAGGTGAACCATGTTCTCCTCCTTGGTGAAGACCCTCTCTCGAAGCCGGGGATGGAAGATCATTTTCGGCACAACTCTCTTTTCGTTGGACCGGCCGACCGCGAGGCAATCAACGCGGGACGCTCGGACTACGTGCCGGCGTTTCTCTTTGAAATTCCTTCCTTCTTCACACAGAAGATTATTCCTCTTGACGTCGCCCTCGTCCACCTTTCGCCCCCGGATGAACACGGGTTCATGAGCTTTGGCGTTGAGTGTGTGGCCTCAAAGGCAGCAGCGGAAAGCGCCCGGGTTGTCGTCGCCCAAGTGAACGAAAAGATGCCAAGGACGCTCGGTGATTCTTTCATCCACATTTCACGCGTTCACCGCATCGTTGAAGTCGTGGAAAACCTGCCCGAGTTAGAGCGAAAGCCTTTCACGGACGTCGAACAGAAGATCGGTCAGCATATTGCGGAGCTTGTTGAAGATGGCGCTACTCTCCAGCTCGGCATTGGCGGAATCCCCGACGCAGTTTTGGAATCCTTGGGCGGTAAGCGGGAGCTCGGTGTACATACAGAGATGGTTTCTGATGGTATCATCAAACTAATCGAGGCTGGCATCATTACGAACACCAAAAAGACCTTGCACCAAGGGAAAGTCATTGCGACTTTCGTCTTCGGCTCGCGCAGGTTGTACGAGTATGTTGACAATAACCCATACTTCGAGCTTCACCCCTGCAACTATACGAACGATCCTTTCATCATCGCGCAGAACGAGAAGATGGTCGCGATCAATTCCGCGATCGAAATTGACATCACAGGACAGGTCTGCTCTGACTCCATCGGGACGAAAATCTACAGCGGATTCGGTGGACAGTTAGACTTCATACGCGGAGCGGCTTACTCGAAAGATGGCAAACCGATTATCGCTTTGCCCTCAACGGCAAAGAACGATACAATCTCCCGTATTGTGCCGATTCTCAAGTCAGGAGCTGGGGTTGTAACGACACGCGCCGACATCCACTACGTTGTGACAGAGCACGGCGTCGCCTATCTGCACGGAAAGAATCTCCGCCAGCGCGTGGGAGAACTTATCAAGATTGCACATCCGAAATTTCGTGACGATCTTGAGCGTTTCGCGAGAGAACAGAAGTACGTTCCAAGTGAATACTCTATTCCAGCGATACCAGTGAATTGATGGAAGTAATATTCTCCTGAATGAAACCTGGACGCTCCTTATGGAAACACAAGGGCTTGACGAATATTGGGACTTGATCAGACAACGGGTTTTTGCCAGATGCGTCGATGAACGAGATGGTGCAGGAAATGTTCTTCTGACAAACGAAGCGGAATGCACCA
>CAYHSB010000043.1:0-11023 GCA_964359185.1 uncultured Chitinophagales bacterium | reverse complement strand
GGATGGCTTCTCGTACGACCTTCAGGGACAGAACCGCTGATCCGATTTTATGCTGAAGCTGATAGCGAAAAGAAAGTCGATAGGCTGCTTGACTTTGCAACGCACGTCTAAGAACTTCTATGTTCTTTGAAGATCTGTCTACGCTTGAACACTCTTAAACAACAGAACCTTACTCTATGGACAGAAGCTTGAATTCAACGCACGAAAATATTTTCTACAACATCATGGCAGATGGTACCGTGAAGCAGATTAACCCCTTCACGGGCACAGAAGTGTGGGCCGTCCCGGGACGCGGGAGCAAACCACTGACCAATGAGATTCCACCAAACGCCAAGAAACTCCAGAGGAAGGAGGTCGAGGACTATTGCAGCTTCTGCCCCACCCGAATTTTCGAGACACCTCCGGAGAAATCTCGCCTTATCAAAAGGGATGGGACATACGTAAAGCTCGACATGGTCCCCCCTGATCCAGCCTTCAGCACAGTGGCAGAATTTCGTCGTACACCAAACCTCTTTGAAATCGTAACGCTGGACTACTGGAGGAAAAATTACAACTACAAACTAACCGAGGCAAACCAACGATGGAAAGAAGGCTACCTCGGGAATCCAGCAGGCCTGAAGCATGTGCTTGAGATCCTTGACTACAAACTTCGGATGGCGGGCCGAACCAGAGAGCAAATCGAGAGAATGTCCAGAGAAGAGAAACTCCTGCTGGCCGATGCCTTCTTCGGAGGAGGCCACGAGCTCATCATTGCGTTCCGCCATTACCGGGATGATGCCGAGTGGGATTCTCAGTTGTATGCTTCCGGTGACATGACGCAGGAGGAGCATTTCTGGTACTTCAAATTCACGATCGATGCAATGGTGGACATCCTCGAGAATAACCGCTACGTCCGGTACATTAGTATTTTCCAGAATTGGCTGAAGCCGGCTGGAGCCTCATTCGACCACCTTCACAAGCAACTCGTCGCGCTCGATGAATGGGGATCCTCAATGCAGCGGCAAATTCGAATGCTCAGAGAGGATCCAAACGTCTTCAACGAGTACGGGGCGAATTTTGCATCTCACCAAAACCTCATCTTTGCGGAGAATGACCACGCACTTGCGTTCGTCGGCATTGGCCATCGCTTTCCCACGATCGAGATCTTTTCCAAATCCCGCCATACCCGCCCTTACGAACACACGGACGAGGAGCTCCGGGACATAAGCGACCTCGTTCACGCATGTCACGCAGCGACCGGTGGCGAGATTTCGTGCAATGAAGAGTGGTACTACACACCAGTCGATGCGGTGTATGAGATGCCATGGCACGTTCTCATCAAGTGGCGCATAAACGTCCCGGCAGGCTTCGAGGGAGGAACGGCAATCTTTATTAACCCCCTCACCCCCATCGACCTTCGCGACAGGATCGTCCCGCGACTTTACCAGTTACGCCAAGAAGGAAAAATCGGTCGCATTTGCATCGCAGAAGAGTGCCGGCTGACTCCGAACCCTCTCAAATACTATCTCAAGTAGAACAGCCGCAAAAAGCGGCCCTCGTTCGATCAGCCCACGGCCGCGGAGTAACACTGATGGTTCTCTTCACCTGGCCACAGGGGCGACTTTTTTCCCTTTCGAAATGGAATCGAGATGAGACGCGGTGAAGAATACGATCTGACGATTGAAAATTTCGCCCTCGAAGGGAAATGTGTCGCTCGGCATGATGGATTTGTGATATTCGTCTCGGGCGCTATCCCCGGAGACACTGCTCGCATCCGGATCGAGAAGGTGAAGCAGAATTTCGCGACAGGGACACCCGTTGGCATCCTTAAGCCATCGCCGCTCCGGACAACTCCACCGTGTCAATACTTCGGAGCTTGTGGCGGCTGCACATGGCAGCATGTTCAATATGAGGCTCAGCTTGCCATGAAACGTCAAAACGTTATCGATGCTTTCGAACGAATTGGCGGCTTCAAGGGGGTCGAGGTCGTATCGACGATCCCGTCAGACGAAACATACTTCTACAGAAATAAGATCGAGTTTTCTTTTTCACGACGGCGCTGGCTTCTTGACGAAGAGATTTCCACTGGCTCGCCAATTGAAAAAACGTTTGCGCTGGGGTTTCATCACGCAGGTCGATATGATAAGGTGTTGGATGTTGATGCCTGTCTTCTCCAGTCGGAAACGAGCAACGAGATACTCCGTATCGTAAGGGAGTTTTGTCGAGGTAGACAGCTTGATGTGTATGATTCTGAGAGGCACTCAGGTTATCTCAGGTTCCTGGTGATTAGGGAAGGGAGGAATACAGGGGAGCGCATGGTGAATCTTGTGACGCTCGAGGATCGGCCGGAGATCGCGTCCGAGCTCTGTGCATATCTCTTGCAGCGGTTTCCGACTCTGACGACATTTGTGAACACCATCAACCCGAAGCGTGCACAAATTGCGAGAGGCGAAGTGGAGCGCGCTTATTATGGCCCCGGGACTCTCATGGAAACCGTTGGCAAGTATCGATTCCGCATATCAGCAAACTCATTCTTCCAAACAAACACGAAACAGGCCAAAAAGCTATTTGATCTAGTGAAATGGCTTGCTGAATTCAAACCGACTGATATTGTCTATGACCTCTATTCGGGTGCTGGCGCTCTCTCGATCTATATCTCTGATGAAGTCCAGAAAGTTGTTGGGATCGAACTCGTACCGAGTTCAGTTTCGGATGCACAACTGAATGCGTCGCTTAATGGCGTCAAGAATTGTTTCTTTCTCCTGGGCGACCTCAAAGAGAGATTGACCAGGGACACTCAATGGATTGATGAGTATGGAAATCCTGACATCATCCTCGTTGATCCACCGCGAAGCGGGATGCATCCAAAAGTTGTTCAAAGGGTTGCGCACCTTTCTCCGTCCCGGATCGTTTACGTCAGCTGCAACCCGGCCACGCAAGCAAGGGACATTCGCTCTTTGTCCGATGCGGGGTACAGGCTCGAGTACCTACAACCAGTGGACCTGTTTCCGCACACCTCTCATGTTGAAACCATAGCAAAGCTGACACGAAAATCTTAGAAATGAGGATTATTGCCAGCCTTTGACCTTTTTTATTCTCTCCCCTTGCGATTTAATTCATAAAGAGCTAACATTGGAAAAATATTTGCTGATATCACAAACTTTGCGGCGTGTGGCTTAGAACAATGATGAGCATGAGAGTCGCACCTCTGCTCCTTCTTCTTGGTCTCGGCCTTGAAGTCCTCGCTGGAGGATCTGACAAAAACATCGTTGCTGTCCGAACTCCTACCCCACCGAAGATCGATGGGTTCTTGACCGACGCGGTGTGGTCATCGGCAACCCCAAGTTCCTCGTTCACACAATTCGATCCTGTCGAAGGTGCTGCGCCTTCGGAGTCAACTGCGGTTCGCATTCTCTACGACGACAACGCGCTCTATGTCGGGGTCATGATGTATGATTCTCGGCCCAGAGGAATCGTGAGGCAACTTACCCGTCGTGACCGCCCGAGTGAAGCAGACCGAATTAGCATCACTATCGACAGCTACCATGACCATCAAACGGGATTCGTCTTTGTAGCAAACGTGTCTGGTGTACAAACCGACGGGATCATCTCGAGCGATGGTGTGATCTATGATACAAATTGGGATGCGGTTCGGGAATCTGCCACAAAGGTGTTGAGGACGGGATGGGCCGCAGAGTTTAAAATACCTTTCAGCGCGATTCGTTTCCCTCCAAAGAAGAGATATACGTGGGGAATTAATTTCCGCCGATACATCAGTCGGAAAAAAGAAACCGATGAGTGGGTACTGATCCCGCGTCGCGAAAGAGGAACGATCTCAAAGATGGGTCACATCATTGGAATTGAAACCATCCATCCACCAGTTTATCTCAAGCTTCTCCCCTATGTGCTCTCGCGTCAATTGTACCAACCAACGGCTGCAAGTAAGGACGAGAAGAAGAAACTCGAGGCCGGTTTTGGACTCGATCTGCGGTATGGGCTCACGAGCACGGCAACAGTCAACGCTACCTTGAACCCAGATTTTGGACAGGTAGAAGCAGATCAAGCAGTGCTGAACCTGACGACTTTCGAAACATTTTACCCCGAGAAGCGCCCGTTCTTTTTTGAAGGATCACAGATCTTTGATTTCGGCACAGCATTCGATGGGCTCGGGGCCAGGTTGTTCTACTCGCGACGTATCGGGCTTCAGCCAACCTACCAACCATCGTCGGGTGAGCGCCTCCTGAGGCTACCGAAGAAGACTACGATCCTCGGTGCAGGAAAACTCACTGCGCACGAAGCCTCTGGCCTCACCGTTGGGGCTCTTGAAGCTGTAACGGACGAAGAGCACGCGACAGTGAGCACTTCAGCCGGGTTGACTGAGAGGCGCCTCGCAGCGCCGCTCTCGAATTTTTCAGTCTTTCGGATCAAGAAGGATGTTATGGAGAATTCATCAATCGGGGCTATGCTCACCTCAGTGAATCGACGCAAGCATCTTCCCGCACACACCGGGGGAATTGACTGGATCCTGCGATACGCAAACAGCACCTTTGCGACAGACGGGTATCTAGCGTTCTCTCATACGAGCCTCAACGCCAGGGATCGAGTGACTGGATTCGCCGGAAGGCTCTATGCTGGAAAAATCGCGGGTGAACACTGGGTCTATGCTTCCACATACGACTTCACCTCGCGAGACTACAGTGTCAACGATGTTGGATTCTTTCTCCGTCCGAGTGATCACGGAGGATACTCCCAAGTGCAATATCAAGAGTTGAACGCACCTGGCATTCTACGGCGATACTACGTCCGACTAGCCACCGACTATAGATGGAATTTTGACAACATTAATCTCATAAAAAACTTTGAGTTCAACCCGACTTTCGAGTTGAAGAACTTTTGGATGCTCGGCGCGTCCTTCCAAGGCAATTTTAGGTCATACGATGATCGCGAGACGCGTGGACGGGGACTCTACAGACGGCCGTCCGGAATCCAGTTGAAATTTTCTGTTGAGACTGACCCCCGACCAAAAGCAGTCGGGAAATATTCCGCGACTTTTCTGTCAACGGAAAAAGGAGGGAAGACCTTCCTCGCATTCGCCGACATCACTTTCCGACCGGTGCCATGGACAGAACTGACTGCGAATCTTCTCTATGGTTCCACAATTAATGAGGAAGCGTGGGTCATCCCTTATGGAAATTTCCTTCCTGACACGACGGTCTTCGGCAACCGCGAGACAAAACAGTACAGCGCTACAGTTGGAGGGACAATCACGTTCACAAGGAACCTAACCCTCCAGATCTACGGTCAGCTCTTCCTGGCGAAGGGTCACTATGACGCTTTTCGCCGAATGATCTCTCCATCATCGTTTGCGAATTTTGACGCACCTTTCCGTTCTCGACTCTCGGCGCTCGGCCTAACACCCGACTTCAACGAGCAGGTTTTCAATGCCAACGTCGTCCTCCGATGGGAATATCTTCCCGGCAGCACGATCTATCTTGTCTGGACACAAGCTCGAAGCGGCTTTGATGAAGACTACTTCACTTCATTCACTAAGAATATAACGAATTCCTTCAAGCTACCTGCCGACAATGTTTTTCTGGTCAAGATAACCTACTGGTGGAGTCTGTAGCCCGCCGAATTGTTCCCAAGATTCACTTTGGATTTTCACTTCAAACTGTGTATCTTTACGGCACGTTTTCCAAATCTTCGGGGAAATCCCGGATGCCGCGAACATCACTGAACCTTCTCGTACTCTTTCTTGTCCCGCTTGTTCTCTTTGCAGGCAGCAATCCCAAGAAAGCGGTTGCTGTCCGAACACCTGTCGCGCCCAAGATTGACGGAGTGTTGAATGAACCCGAGTGGAAGCTCGCTCAACCTCTCTCTGATTTTACACAGCGAGATCCCGATGAAGGAGCTCCTGCCTCAGAGAAAACCGAGATTCGCATACTCTACGATAACGAGGCGCTCTACTTCGCCTGCATGATGTATGATTCTGAGCCATCAAAAATCGTTGCTCGCCTTGCGCGCCGGGATGATGAAATCGAGTCCGACATTGTTTCCATTCGTATCGATAGTTACCATGATCATCAAACGGCATTTGAGTTTACGATCCTCTCTTCCGGCGTCAAAGTCGACATCCTTCAATATAACGATGCACAGCAAGAAGATGAGTCGTGGGACCCAGTATGGGATCTTCAAACTCGCTTGACGGATGAGGGATGGATTGCAGAGGTTAAAATCCCGTTCAACATTCTTCGCTTTACGGAACAATCGGAGTACGAGTGGGGTATTCAATTCATTCGGCGGATTTCTCGCAAGCAGGAACGAGACCAATGGGTATTGATTCGAAAAAGTGAGAGTGGCTTCGTTTCAAAGTTTGGCCATTTGGTTGGATTGAAAGATGTTCCAGCCCCCAAAAACCTCGAAGTGATTCCATATGCTGCCAACAACAATCGATTTTTGCCGAAATCACCAGCGTATCCAAACGGACGACAACTTACTGGCGACGCCGGCTTTGATTTCAAGCATCGCCCCAGTTGGCTCACCATCGACGCGACCATCAATCCCGATTTTGGTCAAGTAGAAGCTGATCCGGCCGTTCTGAATCTTACCACCTTTGAGACATTTTATCCCGAAAAGAGACCGTTCTTTATTGAGGGTGTACAGATATTTCGGTTTGGGACGTTCGGTGACCCAGGCGCGGGTCCAGGATTGTTTTATACACGACGCATTGGCCGCGCGTTGCGCGTTTCTGCACCAGCAGGCGGTGATGTATTGAGCGAACCGCGCTTTGCCACGATTCTTGGCGCCGCAAAAATCTCCGGCAAAACATCGACTGGACTCTCCGTTGGAATTTTGGAAGCGGTGACGAATGAAGAACGAGCAACTGTCGCCGATGCGCAGGCGAACAAATCGGACATTCTTGTCGAGCCGCTGGCAAGCTACAGCGTCCTTCGCCTCCGTCAGGATGTTTTGGAAAATTCAAACGTCGGAATGATTGCAACATCGGTCAATCGAAAAGGCGTCTGGCCCGCGATGACGGGCGGAGTGGATTGGACGCTGCGATTTTTAGAAAGCACGTACCGCATCGATGGATTTCTCGCCGGCACGCGCACAACAAATTCGACACCGGAACGGATTGATGGTTCGGCGGGAAGAATCAGTTTCAACAAAGATGGCGGAGAGCATTGGCGCGGGTTTTTGTCGGGCGACTTTACGTCAAAGACATATAATATCAACGACATCGGTTTTTTCCGTCGTCCGAACGATCACGGGGTCGTTGGACAGCTCCTTTACCGGGATGATAAGGTTACCGATTGGAAACGTTTTTGGAATGCGAGTGTAACATACCATTATCGAACAAACTTTGACGGCGTAGAACTCTTCAATGCCCTCGGCGTTGCCAGTGATATCACTTTGACGAATTACTGGCAGTTTGGGACCCAGGCAGAAGTAGATTATGGATTGTACGACGACCGCGAAACACGGGGCATGGGATTGTATCAGAAGAGGCAGAAGCAAAGTGTCTATGTTGCGGTGGAATCCGACCCTCGCCAAGCGGCAGTGGGAGAAGCCTCCGTGAGATACGGTAGTTTTAAAGGCGGTGGGCGGTTCGTTCTGCTGAATGCAAGTGTGGAGCTCAAGCCGGCAACAAACTTAACGTTGCAGTTTGCGTTGACTCACGAACGGCGAGACAAAGAACAGGCCTGGGTTTCAAACTCCAGTACCCCCTTATTGGCTGATGGAACGGGGTACACCATCTTTGCCGATCGAACGACGCGTGATTGGGACCTTACGTCGCGCGGGTCGTTTATTTTTACGCGGGATTTGACGCTCCAATACTACTTTCAAATCTTTTTTGCCAAAGGAACGTTTGAAAACTACGCGGTGATGACCTCGGCGGATTCTTTTGTCCCGTATCCCACGTATAGTCGACCGGATTTTAATAGTCTCTCCTTTCATAGTAACCTCGTCCTGCGGTGGGAGTTTCGTCCCGGCAGCACGGCCTACCTTGTCTGGTCGCAAGCGCGTAATGGTGAAGTCGGGAATTTTGCCACACCGTTCAGCGAGGAACTTCGGAATACGTTTTCCCTTCCGATGGAAAACGTCCTCCTGCTGAAAGTCAGTTACTGGTGGACCCTGTAGGTGAGAGCCATCGGTCGAAGAAGTTCAGAATCTTCTCCTGGTACTCTCTCCCGCCGACAGCCCATGCGTCGTTGTGGTATGCATCTCGTATGAAGTACAACTCTTTTGGCTCCCTCGCACATCGATATAGCTCCTCTGAGTACCGAGGGTTGATGATTGAGTCCTGGGTTCCGTGGACGAAGAGAATTGGAACGTGCACGTCAGCGACGGCCTTCATCGGCGAAACCTCGTCAGCGTGAAAACCGGCTACCCGCTCAGCCCTCTTCATCACGATTTTGCCAATGAACTTCGAGCGGACCTTGATTATTCGCTTCTGGTGATCCAGACCGATGGTCCACAAGTCCGTAAAGCAAGCCTCCGCAACCACTGCTACAATACGGGCATCGATGGCTGCAGCTTGAATGGCCACCGCAGCGCCCATCGAGACCCCAAACACTCCAATTCTTCCTAGCTTTGAACTCGATGATCTCTCCAGTGCGCTGATAGTCTCCGACACGTCGAACTTCTCGTGATATCCATACGTGCAAAATCTCCCCTCGCTTCCACCGTGTCGGCGTGAATCGAAGAGACAAAAGTTGTAGCCTTGGTCGTGAAACAATTTCGCAATCGGGAGTCCAGAAATTCTATTGTCACCGACACCATGAAGATAGATGATCGTCCCTTTTAGAGAAGCGCCCGCAGGAACAATCCAACCCACAAGTTTCACCCCATCTATGGAGTGAACAGCGATATCTTTGAAAGGAAGATGGAGATCAGCCGGCGAGACGATGTTGGTGCAGCGCCGATAGTCCTCTACCGTGATTCGATGCGGCTGGAGAATGATGAGCGGTCCAACCTTCACGATGACGAAGAGAGCACTGAGAAAAAACAGGGTCAGAAATCCAATGAGCAAAAGATAGACTGGCATAGAAATCGCAAATCAGAACCCGGGGATCACCAACTGAATCGAAAGTTTCACCAATTCCTTCGAGCGTTTTGTGAAAGCGCGAGCGACACTGAAGGAGATCTCTGCAGGATGTTCAAGGGTGTAGCTGTGAGGGTAATCTTGAGAGTTCAATCTTGGTTGACTGGATGAAGGCGCAGTCGATGAAACAGGAAAATCCTCTGAGAATATACCAACACTGAGTATCGGAAGCAACCGTCTGTGAGAACGGGAGCATGGGTTTATTGATTCTCGGGGCAAATGTTTGTATATTTTTTTGCTTTTTTAACGAGCAAAGAAGAAAATCCGTGCGGGTTGCCCTAGTTCACAGCCCATTGACGGGTCTGCGGGGAAACAGGCTTTTTAAGTTCCTGGATCTCTACCTTGGCACGTTCCTTATTCTGATTCTCGCCGCTTTCTCGAGGAGACCTGATTCACCGATTGACAGCGGTCGACCTCTCAGAAAAATCCTAGTAGTAAAGCTCGCCGCTCTGGGGGACACGGTTCTGTTGATTCCAACTCTGCGATCCCTTCGCCAAAAATTCCCGAGCGCTGAAATCGTCATGGTAGGGACTCCTGTCAATGCACCTGTAATCAAGCTGTTTCCGCAGTATGTTAGCCGCTCTATCCTGCTTGAAGTAGGGAGGGCATTGATTAATCCGATTTATTTTTTCCGGTTTGTTCGGAAGTTGCGCTCAGAGAGATTTGAAATCGCTCTCGATTTCGAACAATGGTCGCACTTCACCCCCATTATTCTAGCACTCACAGGTGTGCCTCTACGATTGGGATTCAAGACCAAGGCGCCATTTCGCCATCTTCTCTATACTCATTTCTATGAACGGCAGCTCGACGTACACGAGTCGGAAAATTTCTTGGGCGTGTTGAAGCTTCTGAGGATTCACGAAGGTACACTAGACCTTGAGCTCCCTGTAAATTTGGGCTTGATGTCGGATATCAAGCGGGAATTAGGAACGTTTGGATGGAAAGAAGGCCAGTCCATTGTGCTTGTTCACCCCGGATGCGGCGTGCACGGATTTCCTCGTGAGTGGCCTCTTTGGTCATATAGGAAACTTTGTGAGAGATTGGTGCGCCGTTACAATCCTTTTCTTATTTACACTGGTACTCCTGAAGAGCAGCACCTTACCAAAGAACTTGCAGGAAGTTTTCGTGAGAATGGGTGCGCGTGGAATATCACAAATCTGGAAAGGTTTATTGCATTGATATCAATTTCTCGGCTTTCGATATCCGGAAACAATGGCGCTATGCATGTGTTTGCTGCGTTGAGGGTTCCGCAAATCGCTCTACATGGACCAACGAACAAGAAAAAATGGGGACCTCTCAATCCTAACGCAATTGTCATCGAGTCAAGCTGCTCGGGGTGTCCGTGTCTTGACCTTGGTTTTGAATATCATAGAGCTGACGGCTATTGCATGGCGCAGATTTCAGTGGATGAGGTCTATGATGCTGCGACAGAATTGCTCGATCACCGGTAGGAAACCAACCATCCGGATTTTTTGACTTCACCGAGTCTGATGAATCTTTGAAACAGCCACATGAACGCAATGCCATGCAGTGAACCGGTCATCGCCTACGGCAAAGGCGGGGCGTGGGAGACTGTTGTGGACAGTGGAAACAATCGAACTGGTCTTTTTTTCCGAGAGCAGACCGTGAAAAGCCTCCTGGAAGCCATAGAAAGATTTCGTGTCACAACTTTTGATACAGAGAAGATCAAGGAACATGCTCTCAAGTTCGACCGAGACATCTACAAATCGAAGATGAAGAATTTTATCGAGAAGAAAATCTCTGAATATTTTCACTAAGGGAAAAAATGAGCATTCACCGAACCAAAGCCGCCCTTGTCCTCTTCCTGCTCATCATGTTCGCAGCAACGACGCTCTCGCTTGTCAACACGAAAAGCCATGAGCCCAGAAATCTCGCGCTGTGTAAGCAGGAAGTCAAAGAGTATGTGACTTCAGAGCA
>CAYHSB010000042.1:0-11066 GCA_964359185.1 uncultured Chitinophagales bacterium | reverse complement strand
CCCCGGGCCGCCAACTCGCCCGACCTCACCAACGCTAAAGGGTGGAAAATTGTAGTGAAGCATGAATCGCTTCGTAGACTCAGGAAAAAGCCCCTCGATGAGTTGCTCGTCTGGCTTCGTGCCGAGCGTTACGGTGGTCAGGCTCTGTGTTTCCCCGCGAGTGAAGAGCGCTGAGCCGTGCGTCCTCGGGAGGAGGCCGACATCACAGGCGATCGGACGGATATCTGAATGTGTGCGCCCATCTAACCGTCGACTCTCATCGAGTATCATGAGGCGCATATCTTCTCCCTCGATGTCGTGGAGCACTTGAGAGATGAGACTATCCTTCTCGGGATATTTCTCTGCGAGGACCTGCTTGACTTCCGTCTCGACGAGCTCGCGCTGCTTGCTGCGTTCATCCTTGCTGAGAACCGTACGGTTCAGTCGTTTGATTCTTTCCTTCGAGAGCGCTTTAACATCGGCGACGAGAGACTCCTCTGGAACTGCGCTCTCTATCTGCCGCTTCGGTCTAGTGATGTCCTGGACAAATTCAAGCTGAGCCGTTATGATCTTCTTGATCGCCTCGTGTGCAACCTTCATAGCGTCGAGCATCTCGGCTTCGGAGATTTCGTTCGCTTCACCTTCCACCATCAAAATGGAATCCTCCGTGCCTGCGACGACCAGGTCCACTTCGCTCTTTTCCAGTTGACCGAGAGTCGGGTTAATGATGTGTTTACCGTCAATCCTCCCAATGCGAACCTCGGCGATCGGACCATCAAAAGGAACACCCGAGATGAGAAGGGCTGCGGACGCACCGATGGCGCCGAGAACATCGGCATCGTGTTCCTGGTCAGATGAGAAGACAGTCACGAGAACCTGAGTCTCGTACCGATAATCTTTCGGGAAGAGTGGCCGAATCGGTCGGTCGATGAGACGAGATGAGAGAATCTCCTTCTCCGTCGGCCGTCCCTCCCGTTTGAAGAAGCCCCCGGGGATTCTTCCAGCAGCAGAAGTCTTCTCCCGATATTCTACTTGAAGAGGAACAAAATCTTTATCTTCGAGAGGCTCTTTTGCAGAAACGACAGTGGCCAGCACCATGGTGTCCGCATAGCGAACCATTACTGCTCCGTCCGCCTGCTTGGCAAACCTACCTGTCTCAAGTGAGAGGGTCCTGCCGTCCAAATCGATTTCTTTTCTCTGTATCATCCTGGTTTATCCTTTTCCGTCAAAGTTTACTTGCGAATGTCGAGTTCGGAGATGATATTTCGGTACCGTTCAATGTCTATCTCCGCAAGGTAGTCCAATAGCCGCCGGCGCTTCCCGACCATCTTCAACAGACCCACCCGGGAATGATGGTCCTTTGCGTGGCGTTCGAAATGTGAAGCAAGCTCATTTATCCGAGCGGTGAGGAGCGCTACCTGGCTCTCCGGTGAGCCTGTGTCCTTCGCATTCTTTCCGTATTTGTTTATGATCTCCAGCTTTTGGTCCTTTGTCAATGGCATATAATGCTCCTGATCTATGCAAGGTTGTGGACGAGTTGGTCCTTCAATCTTAAGCACTCTTGTTTATCAAGCCCCATTCTCTGCACGAGCTCTTCGGCAGAGGCAAAGCGAACCTCATTGCGAATTCTCTCCAGAAACTGAACTCGCATTCGGGTCCCGTAGATCACCCGATTGAAATCAAAGAGGTTGACTTCAATCACCCGTTTGTGATCAGTCTCGAAAGTAGGTCGCGTACCAATATTCATCATTCCATAGTACGATTCGTTCTCCAGCCATGCTCGAACGAAGTAAACGCCATCCCTCGGCACCATTTTCCTTTGTGAGATGGGCTGGATATTTGCAGTGGGAAACCCCAACGCAACACCTCTCCCATCCCCCTTCACAACGAGACCTGCCAAGGAATATTCACGCCCGAGGAATCTTGTCGCTCTTCTGATATCGCCATCCCTGAGAAGCTGCCGTATCTTCGTGCTGTTAAGGATTTCACCATCGACTGTAATCGGCGGGACAATTATTACGGAGAACCCATATTCGTTTGCGATTTTCTTCAACTCCTCAATGCCGCCCTCGCGGTCACGCCCGAACATGTGGTCGTACCCTTCCACTTCTTCACTGATTCCCACTCCGTTCACGAGGTACTTCCCATAGAACTCCCTCGGGGTCTGACGAGAAAATTCGTACGTGAAGCGGATGATAAAAACGATGTCAACACCCAACTCTTCGAAAAGTTCGATGCGCTCATCCGCCGTGGTGAGTATATCAACACATCGGCTTTCCTTCCCCACAATCTCTTTTGGGTGTGGGTCGAATGTGATGCAGACACTCCTCCCCTGTCTCGCCCTTGCACGTCGTGTCACCTCCCGAAGGATCTGCTGATGGCCGAGGTGAACCCCGTCGAAAGTCCCAACAGTTACTACGGAATTCCTGTTCTTCTCAATCTCGTCGAGCGAATGAATTACCTTCATAAGAATCTGAGGTTCAATTCGTCAGCGCGAGGTTCTCGTACTCCTCGACCGAGAGAGCATCCTCCAGCCGAAATCCCCCGACGCGAGTTCTTACAAGGGACTTCAGATACGCACCGCACCCGAGGCGCTGGCCAAAATCGTCCACGAGTGTTCTCACATACGTTCCCTTTGAACACAGGACCCGAAACGCTACCTCGGGTAAGCTGATCCCAGTTGGTTCAAACTTTGAGACCGTAACCTGGCGCCGCGGTGGATCGACCGATTTTCCCTTCCGTGCGTATTTGTAGAGACGCCTGCCCCGAACCTTCACTGCAGAATATAATGGAGGAACCTGAACAATCTCTCCCATAAATTCTGAAAAGAGTCCCCTTAGCTTTTCTTCAGTTATTCCATCGAGAGGCCGGCGCTCGAAAACCTCGGTTTCAGTGTCGAAGCTTCTCGTCCTCGCACCGATCTCCATCACCCCTTCATATTCCTTCTCGAGAGTTTTGAATTTCTCCATCTCCTTCGTTTTTCGTCCTGTACAGATGATCAAAAGCCCTGAAGCCATCGGATCAAGAGTACCTGCGTGACCAATTTTCTCGATGTGCAACAGGGACCGAAGCCTCTTCACTACATCGAATGAAGACCAACCCTTTGGCTTTTTGACAAGCAGCACCTCTCCACCCTCGAAATCGAAATCTCCATGCATCGCAATCACCATTAATCATCTGATCGGCTACTTCTCGTTATGAATCCGTTTGATGAGGTTGTTAATAGCCTCAACACGATCAAGGGTTTCGTCAAGATAGAAATGCAGTTCTGGGGTGAACTTCAGCCGAATCCGAGAACCTATGAGCGAACGAATTTCTTTCTTATTCGCTTCAATCATCTTCAGAGTTTTCTCCTTGACATCAGGAGCGCCAAGAATGCTCACGTACACTTTAGCGATCCGTAAATCACGCGACATCCGCACGTCGGTGACAGTAATGAATCCGTCAGAGCTGTCGCTGAGATTCCGCTGTATAATGACGCTGATTTCCTCTTTAATGAGGGAACCCACCTTTTCTGCTCGAACTGACATCGCATTTCCCTCCTGCCGTGATTCAATACAGAGATCAACTTGGATTACAGCTTCCTCTTCGTTTCGACCGTCTTATACGCCTCGACTGTGTCCCCGACCTTGACGTCATTGTAATTTTGCAGAGCGATGCCGCACTCGAAGCCTGCCTCGACTTCCCGCACATCTTCTTTGAAGCGCTTCAACGAGGCGATGGTACCCTCATAGGCAACCACGCCGTCGCGGACAAGCCGCACTTTGTTATTCCGTGCGATCTTGCCGTCTTGGACATAGCAACCCGCTACTGTACCGACCTTTGAGACCTTGAAGGTCTCTCGGACTTCAATAGTAGCAACAACCTCTTCCTTTCTTTCAGGTTCAAGGAGACCTTCGAGGGCATCACGAACATTCTTTATTGCATCATAGATGATGCTGTAAAGACGAATGTCAACCTGCTCCTGCTCGGCCAAACGTCGGGCATTGAGGTTTGGCCTGACATGGAAGCCGATGATGACAGCATCAGATGCTGCTGCAAGGAGTACATCCGACTCAGAGATCGCACCAACCGCACGGTGAAGAACCGTGACTTTTACTTCGGCGTTTGTAATTTTCATCAAGGAATCAGACAGAGCCTCCACGGATCCATCGGCGTCACCCTTCACAATGACCTTCAGCTCCTTCACCTGTCCTTCTTTAATTTCTTGGGAGAGAGTGTCGAGGGTGACCCTTCGCGCCTGGCGGAAATCCTGCTCACGTTTCAGCTGTTGGCGCTTTAGACTGAGGTCACGTGCCTCGCGGTCTGATGGAAGCGCGACAAATTCATCACCAGCTTGGGGAATTCCGTCGAAGCCAATTACGAGTACCGGGGTCGACGGACGTGCAACCTCAATGCGGTTCCCGCGTTCGTCAAACATCGCACGGACTCTCCCACTGCAGATACCTGCTATGAATGAGTCCCCAAGCTTGAGTGAACCCTTCTGGACAAGGACCGTGCCGACAATACCTTTTCCCCTGTCAAGCTTTGCCTCAACTACTGTACCACGGGAATGCCGATCTGGATTCGCTTTCACATCCAGAATCTCGGCTTCAACGAGAATCTTTTCCAGTAGGAGATTTACGTTCTTCCCTGTCCGAGCAGATAGCTCCACACATTGATATTTTCCGCCCCACTCTTCTACGAGGATTCCCTTTTCAGCAAGTTGCTGGCGGATCCGATCAGCGTTCGCGTCCGCCTTGTCAATCTTATTGATCGCAATAATGATAGGGACGTTCGCCGCCTGAGCATGACTTATGGCTTCAAGCGTCTGCGGCATTACACTGTCGTCGGCAGCTACAACCAGCACGACGATATCTGTCACTTGCGCGCCTCGCGCACGCATTGCAGTGAACGCCTCGTGTCCTGGGGTATCGAGGAAGGTGATCTGCTTGTCGTGGTCAAGGGAGACTTCATAGGCCCCAATGTGTTGGGTGATTCCGCCGGATTCACCCGCCACGACATTGCTCTGGCGGATGTGATCGAGAAGGGAGGTCTTGCCGTGGTCCACATGACCCATGATCGTCACCACTGGGGGCCGGGCCTTAAGTGAGTCTAATCGGTCAGGAGAATCCGCAAGAAGATCTACAGCAAAGATATCCTGGAATTGGATATCGAAGCCGAACTCGTCCGCGACCAGAGTTATTGTGTCTTTGTCAAGACGCTGATTAATCGAAACCATCAATCCAAGCTCGATGCACTTTTTGATTACCTCCGCGGGGGGCACCTGCATCAGATTCGCCAGCTCATTGACTGAGACGAACTCCGTCACGCGCAAAACCATCTTTTCCTTTTCGACTTCATCCAGCATCCGCTGCTCTTCTTCAAGCCGCTCTTTCTTCTTGCGACGTTTGAAAACAGCGTGCGCGCTGATTGCCGTCTCGTCCATTATCTGGAAGGTTCGACGGATGGCGTCGTCGACCTCGCGCACGTTGACTTCATGATGGCGAAGCTTCTTCTTTTTCTTTTTCTTCCTGAGGAGCTCATCCGTCTCCTCGGGTCTTACAAGTTTGCTTTCCTCACGGACCCGCTTCTTTTTTCTCCTTTTCTTCTTCCCTTCCTCAACTTCGATTGGAGGAACGAGCCCCACTGCCAACTTTCCTCCAGTTTTCCGTTCGACCTCGACAGCGCCGGCCTGGAGGTCCATCTTCCCCTTGATTTTCAGTCCGAGCTTTGCCCTACGGACCGCTTGAACGGGGGACTCGATCTTCTCCTCTCTTGCAAACTTTCCAGGTGCTCGTCCCTCTACCTCTTCAACCTTCTCGACGGCAATTTCTTCTTCAACAACTCCGGGGGCCTCGACAGGTTTCTCAGGCTCGGGGGGCGGTACTTCGACAGGAGCCGGCTTCACTTTTTCAATTGGCTTCTCTCGGACCTCAACAACTTCCGTCACTCGCTTTTCTTTTGCAAGTGGGGCAGGAACCTCCTTGACGTGAACTCCTTCAACCGCTTTTTCAACCACTTTCTTCTCGGGCTTTTTCCGCGTCTCACGCAATTCATGCAGCTTTCGCTGATGACGGTCGGCAACGTCTTTTTCCTTCTTGAAGTGCACGAGTATTTCGTGGAGCATATCCTCGTCCACACTTGACATGTGGGTCTTTACGGCGTGGCCCTTCTTGTTGAGAAACTCGATGATGGTCTCGCTTGAGAGATTCAGCTCCGTCGCGACCCTGTAAATTTTCTTTTTCTTTTCAGCGGCTTCCGACATTCCTATCCTTCTTTCGTTTCTTTTGCTTTTCTCCCTTTCCTTACCTTCGTCTTGTCTACCTCTTCCTCCTTTGTCTTCCCTTCAGACTCGCCCTCTCCCACAGGCGCTGCTTTGCCGGACTTTTCTTCCTCCTCATCGTTTTCTTCGTCTTCCTCATCTTCCTCTTCTTGTACCTTCTCTTTTTTCCCCTCTTCCTCTTCATCCTCTTCATCCTCTTCGTCTTCGCCCACTTCCTCTGCCTTTACTTTCACCTCTTCCTCCTCTTCAACGATCTCTGCTTCTTCGAGACCTGTCTCAAGGAGCTCTACCAACTCCCTCGCCTTTGATTGATCCAGTCCAACGATCTCCACGAGACTTCTCACTCCTGCCTTGATAACCTCTTGTGCCGACGAATAACCTGCGGCTGCAAGTTTCTCGTAGAGCTCTTCTGTAATCTCTTCCTTGAACTCTGTGAGTTCAATATCATACTCGACATCGGGTTTTTCCTTGATCGGGTTGATCGTATACGCGGTGAGTTTCGAGGCAAGGCGGATGTTTTGGCCGTTTCTCCCTATGAGAAGGGACATTTGGTCGTTCGGGACGAGAACAGTAGCAGCTCTTGTTTTCTCATCAATCTCGATCTGCTTTATTTTTGCCGGCGCAAGCGCCCGTGTGATGAAGACGAGAGGATCATCGCTATAGTTAATAACGTCGATGTTCTCGTTGTTTAGCTCTCTGACGATAGAATGAATGCGGACCCCCTTCATCCCCACACAAGCCCCGACGGCATCGATGCGGTCGTTGTGCGATTGGACGGCAACCTTTGCCCGCTCGCCCGGCTCTCGTGCAAGTGCCCTGATCTCGATGACGCCGTCATAGATCTCCGGTATCTCGATCTCAAACAGTTTCTCAAGAAACTTTGGATCAGCGCGCGAGATGATAACAACTGGGTTTCCAGAATTCTTCCGGACTTCCTTGATGATGGCGCGGATCGTCTCGCCCTTCTTATATCGTTCCTTGAAGATCTGCTCGCTCTTTGGAAGAATCAGCTCATTGCGATTGTGGTTGACGAGGATTTCGTTCTTTCGGATTTGATAGATTTCTCCGACGACGATTTCGCCGATCGTCCCGCTGTACTCAGTGTAGATGAGCTCTTTCTCTATTTCTTTAATCCGTTGATTGAGGTTCTGCTTTCCACTAATGACAAGACGCCGGCCAAAACTGGACAGATCCACGATCTCGACAAAGTCATCGCCGATCTCAAGTTCTTCGTCTGTGCGAGATCGTGCGGTTTCGACGTCGATCTGTGTATTCGGGTCTGTGACCGTCTCAACGACCTCCTTCTCAAGGTAAATCTCGATATCGCCCTTCTCCATGTTGACGATAACGTCAAACTTTGCGTCCGGCCCGTACTTTTTTCGCATCATCATTCCGAAAACGTCTTCAACGATCCCAGCCAGAACGTCTCGGTCAATCCCTTTCTCACGAACCATCTGAGCAAAGGATTCAACAATTTCGTAGTTCATGCAATCCTCCAGAAAACTTTTTTCGACTACTTTGACGCATGCCCAAATTCAATTTCGACTTTTGACTCCTGAATGTCCTCGAAAGGAATAAGAACTTCCTCACCCTTCCCTCTTTCCTGAATAACAATGCTGTCCTCACCTACGTCGAGCAACCTACCGACAATCGTCCGTATCTCCCGAGCCGACTGAAAACGGACTCTCAGATTTCGGCCGACATTTTTTCGGTACTGCCGAATCAGCTTGAGGGGGCGATCGATTCCAGGCGATGAGACGATGATGTTGTATCGACCGAGGATCAGATTCTCATGAGCTAGATTAGAAGAAAGGTCCCGACTGATCTCGGCACACCTATCGGCAGTAATGCCCGAGTCCGTATCCACGAATAGCTCCAGGACCTTGCTGTGCCTCTCTCCTCTCAATGAGAGATCTACGACGAATGCTTCGTGTGCCGCTGCCACCTCTTCCGACAGTTCCAGTATTCTCGATGGAATTTCGACCATTCTATCAGGAGAAAAATAGTCTCCAAAAAAAATAGCCCACAAAAACACCTTGGGCTATCTCGAGAACTCCTACTCAAAAACTCCATTGAAAATATAACAAGCTTCCCCCTCAGATGCAAGTGAAAACTTCGCAATTTCCAGAAAAAACACGCTGAAAGGAAGCCAAAATGGGCCGATTCAAGCAGGCGCCGCCCTTCACCTTGGGCAAATTATCAAGCAATCCTATTCAGCCTTCGTTTATGACAGAACCGTCCGAATCTCAGAAATTATTAAATCCTATCCGATGCATTCTTCTGGAGATTCGAATCGAAAGGTCGAGGCAATGGCTTTTCCGCCGAGACTGATAGAAGTACTGAGCGACGGACGACACCTACCTCGCTTGCTCCTGAGGATATCAAGAATTATATTGTGCCTCAGTCAAAGACACACTGAACCACTTCCGAAAAACAGCGCAACCGGCGATCGATGAACCGTGTCGGACTTGTGACTGGCAGTAGCAGGGGGATTGGCCGCGGGATTGCCATAGAGTTGGCTAAGACTGGTCATGACCTCGTCATCAACTATGTGTCCAACGTGAATGCTGCTAAGCAAACGCGCTTAGACTGTCTCGCGGCAGCCAAATCGCAAAAGAAGAAGATCGCCGTTGAGATGTTTCAAGCTGACATCAGCAAGAGAATGGATCGCAAGTGGTTAATCGATTTCACGAAAAAGAAGTTTAGACGGCTTGATCTCCTAGTAAACAACGCCGGCATAGCGCCAAGAGTCCGCGCGGACATCCTCGAGGCATCCGAGAAGAGTTTTGATGAAGTCATGGCATCAAATCTCAAAGGTCCGTACTTCCTTACTCAGCTTGCGGCAAGATGGATGATCGCCCAGCGGGCTCAAGCTCCAGAGTATAGACCCAAGATCGTGATCATCAGCTCCATCTCGTCAGTAGCCGCGAGCGTGAATCGCGGGGAATACTGTATTTCAAAAGCAGGACTATCGATGATGACAAAGCTTTACGCACTTCGCCTCGCAGAGTTTGGAATTCTCGTGTATGAGATTCGCCCCGGGATCGTCCAAACTGACATGCTCCAGTCCGTGAAAGATAAGTACGATAAACTTATTAGTGAAGGGATCACGCCAATTCGTCGCTGGGGGCAGCCGGAAGATGTCGGGAAAGTCGTGGCCGCAGTTGCTCAAGATCTTCTCCCCTTCAGCACGGGCGAGGTGATCTACGTCGATGGCGGATTCCACATTGAGAGGCTGTAGATTGATTAACTAGAGGCGCGAGTTGCTAACGATTGACAACACACTCACACCCAAGACTCTCCTTCCAAAGATTGAACGGCTCTTCGAGCTCTCTGCAAGAAAGATCACCTCGCTCGCGAAGGCCTGGAACCCTCGGCGTGGAGCCCCAGTCTTTACGGTCAGAGGAAAATATACCTCGCGCACGTGGACTGAATGGACTCAAGGGTTTTATTACGGTTCCGCACTCTTGCAGTTTGATGCGACGGGTGAGAAGAAGTTCCTGAAGTTCGGGCGCGACGAAACTATCAAGCGGATGGCAGCTCATGTAACGCATATGGGAGTCCATGACCATGGTTTTAATAACGTAAGCACGTACGGGAATCTCCATCGGCTTGTGAGAGAAGGGAGAATTCCGTCCGATCAGTGGGAAAAAAAATTCTATGAGCTTGCATTAAAGTGTTCAGGAGCCGTTCAGGCAGCGCGATGGACCACGACGTCTGATGGTAAGGGATACATTTATTCCTTTAATGGACCTCACTCACTTTTTGCGGATACAATGCGATCGCTCCGCTCTCTTGCCATCGCCTACCAGCTTGGTCAGGAACTCAAGGGAGAGGGAGATCAATCGATCTCCCTTTTGGAGAGATTGATACTTCACGCTCTGACGACCGCGAAGTATAATGTGTATTACGGCGAAGGTCGTGATGCGTATGACATTCCTGGTAGAGTCGCACACGAGTCCATTTTCAACGTGAAGAACGGTGTCTATCGTTGCCCGAACAGCCAGCAAGGCTATTCCCCGTTCACAACGTGGACGCGAGGGCTCGCCTGGGTGATGTTGGGCTTCGCCGAGGAATTAGAATTCCTCGAGGTCGTGTCTGATGAAGAGTTAAGGAAGTATGGCGGAAGGAAGCGGATCAGTGAAGTGATGTTTAAGGCGGCTCAGGCAAGCTGCGACTTCTACCTTGAGAACATGCCGAGCGACGGAATTCCATATTGGGACACGGGGGCGCCTCAGCTGCACCGAATCGTTGACTACCTCAACAAACCTGCTGATCCGTACAACGACTTCGAACCAGTGGACAGCTCTGCAGCTGTGATTGCAGCCCAAGGACTCCTGCGCTTCGGTCGATATCTTCAACGGAATGGAAATCAAAAGGAAGTAAAACGATACTACCAGGCAGCCCTCGAAATTGCGAACACGTTGTTCGATTCACCCTATCTGTCTACCCGGGAGAACCACCAAGGCCTGATTCTTCACTCGGTCTATCACCGACCCAACGGCTGGGACTACATTCCTCGTGGCGCAAAAATTCCCAACGGTGAGTCTTCTATGTGGGGAGACTACCATGCGAGAGAGCTTGCCCTTCTCATCTTGCGTGAGGGTAAGCGTGAACCCTATCTTACTTTCTTCGACCCGCATACCCGCCGAAGTTCCCCCACTCGTTAAGGCTTGGATGGGGAGAGAGAAAGCCTGCTAGAACTTCCTCTCCAAAAAGTTCTTGAGGATCTTCTTCCCTGATTCAGTCG
The DNA here is from genome assembly GCA_964359185.1 of uncultured Chitinophagales bacterium. GTDB lineage: Bacteria > Bacteroidota > Ignavibacteria > UBA10030 > JAHEZR01 > CAYHSB01. The sequence continues at coordinate 72 of CAYHSB010000042.1, read as the reverse complement.
CAATCGACTCCGGATGAAATTGCACGCCGATGGTCGGAAATTCTTTGTGCTGTACTCCCATGATCAAATTGT
>CAYHSB010000041.1:2866-11305 GCA_964359185.1 uncultured Chitinophagales bacterium | reverse complement strand
AAAGGCACTCAAGTTCAACAGCAATAATGCTGAAGCATATTTTGGCTTAGGCACAATAAGCAGAATTCTAAAAAAACATAAGGAAGCAAAAGACTATCTTTTGAAGGCAATTTCCCTTGACGGTAAGTATGCTCGGGCCTATCTTGAGAAGGGAAATGCCGAGGTTGGATTGGGTGAATATACTCAAGCGATTTTTGATTACACGAAATCTATAGCTTTAGAACCGGATGATCTTTGGGCATTTCTTGGCAGGGCACGAGCGAAGAGAATGTTAGATGATCATAGGGGAGCAGTGGACGATTACACGACTGCGATCAAGCGGGATTCGTCAGTCGCGGAAGCATTTCTTGGCCGTGGGTTGTCTATGATAGAATTAGGTCAAAAAGACACCGGCTGCTTAGATTTGAGTAGGGCTGGAGAACTAGGCAATCCAACTGCATATAAATTGATCAGAAAACACTGTATGAAGGAGCCGTTGAGCGGCACCAATCGCAGAGGCACTTATCAAAGGTAAGGCTGTTCGCCAGTTTCAAGAGGAGCAAGTCCATGAGATGTCCAGCTTGTGGTTATTCAGGCAATAAACTTCTTGCCACACAGTGCGGAGTCTGCGGTTGCCCCTTAGGTGGTTGGGGCGCCTTGATTGGCAAAGGGACGAGAGAATACCTCCTACCACTGCATCGAGTTCAAAACTGACTGCTGGATGGTGAAGAGATTCTGCGGATCGAACTTCACTCCTTCTTTCTCGGCAGGCACGACAGCAAAGTCGTAAAGGTGCTTCCCCGTATCAAAAACCACAACGCGAATGATGGTCTTTCGACCATCAGTTGAGTATTCGTAAGAGCAAAACTTCCTGCCATCGAGTTTAAATTCTTTCGCCTTCATAACGAGCTCCGCCTTTCCCTTTGCACGCTCAGTCTTCAATGCGAAGCTGATCGCGGCGAGAGCTTCAAGCCCTGTTCGTTCAAGCTGCTTCCGAGTGGTTGCATCTGCCTTAATTTCACTGATCGCCATCGTCGCACCGTAGTCTTCCCGAACAAGCCACACGAGGAGGTTCGGTGCATTGCTCTCATCTGCTGTGGCAAACCATCCTTTCGGGACCTTGAGTTGCACATCGTTGTTCAAGGACCTGACAATTTCTTCCGTCATCGCGTAGTTTGATTCATAGGGAACTGAGGCACAGCCCGCGAGAAGAAGAACGCTAACGATCGAGATCGTACTCAGGTGTGTTTTCATTATTGAGGATGATGCCTGTGGTCAATGAAACTTTTTTTCTCCAGAGGTGATTGCCGTGGAGAGACGGTTTTCCCGGGGAGGAATCGGACAACTGTAATCTTCGTTGTATGCGCAATATGGGTTATATGCCCTGTTGAAGTCGAGAATATGTTCCCCGGTTTCATTCTCATCCAAATCCAAATACCTGCCTGCACTGTATGTCTCGCGACCAGAAGTCGAGTCGATAAAAGGGACGAACAGGTGACCCCTCCGCTCCTCATCCCGCTGATCTGTGAATTTGTACACAGCCAGTCGGTGTTTCTGTCCGAGCAGCACGAACTCGAGAATCCCATGCTTGAGAGCATCCCGGCTTGAACCAGTGGTCGTTGTAATGGTAATGTGCAGAGGGTTCACGTTTCGAGTGAGGGTTGCCATCACAACGAACTTGGGATTCGGCTCATAGTAGTTGAGGTGCCGGAAAGTACGCCTATCCTCTTTCTTGATGGGGGAACGAGGGAATGCCCGCAGGAATGAGTCCTTCTCAGCTCGAAACCTGAGAAGGTCCGCTAGATACAACTGCTGCTCTTGTGGACTTGTGAAAATAGACCGTGTTTGGCTTCCCGTCGCTTCACTTCCGTCACTTTTCTTGTCAGCCTTGCCGCATCCAGCCTGTATCAGGACGACGTAAAAAGCAATAGACGCAACGAAAAAATATTTCAGGCGGACGTGAAACAACACTACCTATTCAAGACTGCGACGAAATCGTTCTTCAGAGAGTGTTAGTCTCAAGGAGATTCGATGGGTATTCCCGAGCTGACCCTGCCCATCGAACTTTGCAAATGAATAATCGACATCAAGCTTGGGGAGGTGAACACCTGCACCGAGTGTGAACTGTTTGACGTCGTTGTAGCCGACGCGGACAGCCACAAGATTCTTGAAGTCATACTCAAGCCCGGCATGGAGATCTGCGCTCACCGCGCCGACGTGCGCAGTCGAGGCATAATCTCGGTTTTCGAATCGAACGTCGAAATCCACTGCCGGGGCAATCCGACCTCCAAACAGGTCTATGAAGTATGCACCGCCGATTTTCGCTGTCGGCGAAATGAGTTCTTTTGTACCGGTGTCCCATGCGAGGAGAGTCGTCGTGATATCCTGAAGATTCACTCCGAGGGCGAGCTTATCCATTAGACGTAGACGAACACCAACGTCAAAGCCGATGCCTGTTGCGGAGTTACCTCCCAAGCTCCTGCGGATGAGTTTGAGATTCGCTCCGTAAGCCAGTTCCTCATTCACTCGCTTCGAATACGTGAAATAAAACGCCCAATCCGCAGAGTTGAAAGTCGTCACGCGGCTTGGATCAACGCGTGCATTGGGATTGTAGATCTCGTAAATCTTTCTTCGGTCTGATGTGGAGGCATCGATCAGTGCCTCGCTGGTATTGTCGATGTTATCGACTCCGAGGCGAATGAGACTGAAACCAATGCTACTTCTCGGTCCTGAGGGAAATGCTATTGCACCATAGTCGTAGTTCACTAAACTCCCGAACCGCTCTTCGTGCATGAGAGAAAGTTCTGTGTAGTTAATGGAGGAGAGACCAGCGGGATTCCAGTAGCCAGCCGTGACGTCGTTCGCAAGAGCAACAAAAGCTCCTCCCATCCCAAGGGCTCGTCCACCAACACCAATTGCAATGAACTCGCCGGCGTACTTGGCGACTTTCGGCCCCCCGGCAAAAACCACGGTGCTAAAGGTTGCAAGAGCCAATCCAGCGATGAGAATCTTCACAGCCGTTCTTTTCATCGTGTCAACCCTCCTATGGACAAAGAACCGAACTGCATCTCCTTCCGATGCTGAAGTTCGGTTCTTCGATCGAGAACTGTCAGAGATGCACAAGAGATAAAGCCAAAAGTCTGAGGAAAAAGTCGCAAATCTCTAACAATTCTTTCTCGTGACACCTGCTTAGGTTTATCTTCTATTCCCCTTGGCCGATAAATAAGATTTTATTCAAAGAAAGTCAAGGCAATTCTCACTCGAGCGGTTCAGCCCCTAGTTCTCTCATTAATGCCTTGATTATTGGATGATCTAGTGTCGATGATTTCGTCTCTTGTTCTGCACCGGGTTGCGCCTTTGTATCATGCCCGTCGGGTGTCGAAGAGTTCAAAGAAATTTCAATCCGAACTTTCTTTCCGTAGATCTTCTGTGCAGACTCAACGAGAAATTCCCTGCTTCGCCTCAATGACGTGAGGTGAGACTCGTCTGCGCAACCGAGCTTAACCACGCCGTCGCTTACTGCAAGTGGACGAGACTGGCTGAGAAGTGTACCAACGTGAATTCTTTGCCTGCGAATTTCTTCCACGAAATCTTTCCATCGACTCTGAATCTCTTCGAGAGAAATCGACTGCACAGATCTTTTTTCAGGCAACGGAGAAGTATCCGGCTTTCCGCCGAAGGCGGTTCCCCCTGTAGCGCGCTTCACACTATATGGCACGAAAGGCTCTTTCATTGGCTGTGTTGGCTTCGGCGAGATGGTGGTCAGCATTTCGGGTCGCTCCAACCCAATGGACATCGCCTTTGTTGACAACTTCCCGCCTTTTTCGGGATCGTCTCTACGATCTACGCCCCCGTAGGCCGACGGCCCCGTAGGGGGAGACCGTAGGTCGAGAGCTTGTTGAGGAGGAACCGAACTGTCGTTAGTATCATTCTTCTTGCCTGAAATAGAACTGCGCGACGGGGACGCGTCACCCTCGATTTTCTTCTTCACCTCCTCGATCTGCTTGAGCAATTCCTGAATTTCCACTGTGCTGTCCAGCTTGATCATCTGGAGCACCCCAGTCTCTAACCTCACGCGTGGCTGTGTACTCCACTTCACCGCGGTCTCGGTTTCAGTGACAATTCTCATGAGACGCAGAAGATCGTTTTCGGAAAAATCCCCGGCGTGTGCTTGATATCGCTTTCGGTACACATCTGAGGCCTCGATGAGCTCTGTCGAGCCGGTGCTGCGAACGATAAGAAGGTTTCGGAAGTGCTCAGCGAGTCCGCTGAGAAATTCCCGGATGTCATAGCCTCGTTTGAGAATATCGTCCACAAGCTCAAGACCGCCCTTCGTATTTTTTCCCCTGATGAGATCAGTGACCGTAAAGTAAAGGTCTTGATCAACAAGGTTGAGGGCGTCAACAATCTGTTTCGCAGTAACGTTTTCACCGCAGAACGAAACGACCTGGTCAAAGATACTTTGGGCGTCTCTAAGCGATCCGTCTCCTTTCTTCGCGATGATGAGAAGGGAATCATCGTCGATGGTGATCTTCTCCTCCTGGGCGATATACTTCAAGCGACTGATGATTTGATCGATTGCGATCCGGCGGAAGTCAAACCTATGGCAGCGCGAAAGAATGGTGGATGGGACTTTGTGTACTTCCGTTGTTGCGAAGATGAAAACAATGTACGTTGGCGGCTCTTCGAGCGTCTTCAGGAGTGCGTTGAACGCCGGTGGAGTCAGCATGTGTACTTCGTCAATGATGTAAACTTTGTATGGGCACTTCGTGGGGCCGTAGCGCACCGCTTCTCTGAGATTTCGGATTTCATCGATGCCCCGATTCGATGCGCCGTCGATTTCGAAGACGTCGATACATCTGCTGTTTGTGATCTCTTCGCAGATATCACACTCGTTACAAGGATTGAGATCTTTCGGATTGCGGCAGTTGATGGCCTTCGCGAGGAGTCGAGCCATCGTTGTTTTCCCGATTCCGCGTGGACCGCTGAAGAGGTATGCATGTGCCAGCCGCTTGGAAGCGATTGCGTTTCGAAGCGTTGCGGTGACGTGGGACTGTCCTCCGACGTCCTCAAAAACCATTGGGCGCCACTTGCGGGCTGTAACGAGATAAGCCATGATGCGAGAAAAAATGCTTAGTGCAAGGGTGAAGAGAAAGCTCTCTCAACGGGAGCTCGGCGACCGACTTTCAGTATCAAACACCCACCTCACTGCGTCTTCAATCTTCTCGATGGTAACAATCTTCAAGCCTTCCTTAACCTTGTCTGGGATTTCCTTCAAGTCTTTCTCGTTCTCTTTCGGAATGAGCACCGTCGTGATACCACTTCGCCGGGCAGCGAGGAGTTTTTCGTTCAATCCCCCGATGGCAAGGACATTTCCACGGAGCGTGATCTCACCAGTCATCGCCACATCGCTGCGAGCCCGTCGGTTACTCGCGGCAGACATGATAGCCATAGCCATCGTGATACCTGCCGAGGGACCATCTTTTGGAATCGCCCCCTCGGGTAAATGGATATGGATTTCCTTCCCCTTGTAGAAATTCGGATTGATGTCGAATGCCTTTGCGTTCGATCGAATGTAGCTCAATGCTGCCTGTGCCGATTCCTTCATCTGATCACCGAGCAGGCCGGTGAGCGTGAGCTTTTCCTGTCCATTCATGATCGTCGCATCGACATTCAGAATCTCTCCACCAACACTTGTCCACGCCAGCCCAAGCACCGATCCGATTCGCGCTTTGTGCTCTGTCGGCCGGCTTCGATATCGTGGAACGCCGAGATACTCAACGATCTTTTCAGGGCCGACCTGGAAACCCTTCTCCTTTCCCTTCTTCTTTTTTCCGTTCGTTTGCTTTGAGACAACAATGGCTTTCGCCACCTTTCGGCAACCCGAGGCGATCTCCCGCTCGAGGTTCCTCACACCCGCTTCTCGCGTGTATTCTTGTATGATCTTTGTAATGGCACCGTCGGAAAACTTCACCTCGTCGGGATTCAACCCGTGTTCCTTCAACTGTTTGGGTACAATGTGCCGCTTAGCGATTTCGAGTTTCTCGTGCTCGAGGTATCCTGGAAGCTCGATGATCTCCATGCGGTCCTCGAGGGGAAGAGGAATGCTATATCGTACGTTAGCCGTCGTAATGAACATGACGCTCGAGAGGTCATAGTCCACCTCGATGTAGTGGTCGTTAAACGCGATATTCTGTTCAGGATCGAGAACTTCGAGAAGCGCCGACGACGGGTCACCCCGAAAATCCATGCTCATCTTGTCAACTTCGTCCATGAGGATAACAGGGTTCATGACGGCTGCACGTTTCATCGACTGGATAACTTTTCCGGGCATCGAACCGATGTACGTCCGCCGATGGCCACGGATCTCTGCCTCATCCCGCACACCACCGAGCGACATGCGGACAAACTTCCTCCCGAGTGCCCGAGCGATTGATTTTGCAAGTGAAGTTTTCCCCACACCAGGCGGGCCAACGAAGCAGAGGATCTGCCCTTTCATTTCCCGGACAAGATTGAGGACGGCGATATGCTCAAGGATCCTTTGCTTTGGCTTATCGAGGCCAAAGTGGTCCTCCTCCAATATTCGCCTCACGTGCTCAATATCCAGATTATCTTTTGTCTTCTTATACCAGGGTACACTGATCAGCCAGTCGAGGTAGTTCCGAATGACAGTTGACTCGGGGGACATCGGGGGTGTTTTCTTCAATTTTCCAAATTCTTCGAGTGCTTTCTCTTTGGCTTCTCGAGGCATTTTTGCCTTCTCGATGTCCTGCCGCAACTTGATGAGTTCAGGAGACGATTCTTCCTCACCAAGCTCATCCTGGAGAATTCGGATTTGTTCTTGGATGAAAAACTTCCGCTGCGACTTTTGAATGTGAGTGTGGAGCTTATTGTCAATCTCCTTTTCCATCTTCAGAAGGGTAATCTCGGAGGAAAGAACCTTCGACAGCTCGTAGAGTTGTTCGCGTAGATCCTTCAATTGGAGAATTCGCTGCTTCACGCCAACGCTCTGGGAGATATTGGCGCCGACGTAGAACAGCTTCCGGTAGGGCTCTTTGATGTTTTCAAATGCTGTCAGCACTTCCGCAGGGATTTTCTGGTTGAGATGGACGTACTCTGCGAAAAGCGTTGAGACGTGCCGGAGAAGTGCATCGAGTTCTGGGTCAGGCTGCGATTCCTGAGGAGTGAGTTCAATCTCCACTTCGAGAAACTTCTCATTTGGGAGGTACTGTTTCACGGTCGCTTGCGCAACGCCGTCAACGAGAACTTTCAGCAGGCCGTTTGGCAATTTCAAGACCTGGACAATTCTCGCTACCGTCCCATCCCTGTAGAGATCCTCGCTTACAGGCTCATCAACGGTTGGATCCTTTTGAGCGGCAAGAAAGAGAAATTTGTTCTGGCTCAATGCTTCATTGGCAGCACGGAGCGAAGATTCACGTCCGACAAGAACCGGGAAGATCATATACGGGAAGACCACCACATCACGGAGCGGAAGAACTGGGAGTCGCCCAGGGATTTCAACGGGATCCCTTCTGTGGACATCAGTGACTTTTATACTTTCCTGCTCAGGACTCATCTCACCCTTGAGTTTTGGGGAAAACGAAAGAGTACTCTCTGCGTTGTGCAGTAGTGGGAAGAAAAAATCAAAAGCAATATAGTAAGTTTTGCAATGTTTGTCAAGGAAACGGAAAACCCTGAAAAATACTTGCATCTTACTGATTCTTTCCTAAATTGAATCTTCACACCTCTATGCGATTCGCTATCATTTCTGATATCCACTCAAATCTCGAAGCTCTCGAAAAAGCTTTTGAGATCATTGAGAAGAAAAACATCGACGAGATCGTCTGTCTCGGAGATCTTGTCGGGTACGGTGCAAGTCCGAACGAGTGTGTCGAGCTTACACGGAAGCGAACTAGCCAGGTCCTCCTGGGGAATCACGATCAAGCCGCGTTTGATCTTTCCCAGACTGAGCATTTCAATCGGCATGCCCGCACTGCGGCGTACTGGACGAACCAAACTCTCACTGAGGAGAATCTTGAGTACCTCAAGGCACTTCCCCTCGAGTGCGCCCTTGAGGACGTGACCTTCGTTCATGCGTCACCGAAAGAACCAAGCCAGTGGGAGTACATTTTTTCTGCTCATGAAGCGAAGAGCAATTTCGAGTATTTCCAAACACGCGTTTGCTACATAGGGCACACACACATCCCCGGGATATTCCCTGAGAACCTGAAAACACAGAAATCCCGACTCAGTTCGGACAACCGTTACATCATCAACGTCGGAAGTATCGGGCAGCCGCGCGATGGAAATTGGAGGCTGAGCTTCGGCCTCTTTGACACTTCTGCCTGGACGTACGAACTCATCCGTTCAGAGTATGACGTTCAGGCTGCATCTGAAAAGATTGTGGCCGCCGATCTGCCGCGATTCCTTGCAGACAGACTTCTCGTAGGGATATAAAAA
>CAYHSB010000041.1:0-2766 GCA_964359185.1 uncultured Chitinophagales bacterium | reverse complement strand
TACTTTATCTTTGAAGAACGTACGGACTTCATCGCGACTGGAAGATACAAGCTGGAGTTTCACTGCACCTCGAAGATACGATGAATAATGCTGCACTGCCAGATCAGTCATGTCGGCAGTGCTTTCCTTCGATGCGGAGAACTCAGGCTCGCGATGCGTGAAGACTGTGACTCCAAAGACGGTGACAACGACAACAACACCGAGGACAAGGGCTAGCTTCATCCTCGGCCATGCATGTAACTTTTCAAAGAACGCGTGAACAGCTCTCCCCCCAATTCCCTGAGCGATAGCATCAGAAGGAAGTTGGTGAAGAATACTAGCGCGAAGATGGCCAGGGGTCTGCGTGTGAGGAAGCTTCCCACTAATAATGCGCTTGGCCATCAGATGTAGTTCGAGGTCGTTCCGACATGAAGGGCATCTCGCGATATGCCCATCAAATTCTTCTCGGATCTCTGGGTCTAATTGCCCATCGACTACTGCGCTTATATATTCTAGGATCTCAATACAGTTCACAATTTCGTTTTACTCCTGATGAAATACTATCGTGGAATAATCAATCCCGGCCGATATATCCTTGCTTTCGTGCAAAGTCAAAGAGTTTCGCTTGGAGCATTTTCCGTCCACGGTGAAGTCGGGAACGAACCGTTCCGATCGGGCACTCCACAAAGTCTGCAATCTCCACATACGTGAATCCTTCGATATCGCAGAGGATAACGACTGTCTTGAAATCTTCCGGGAGCGATTCGAGAGCTTTTGCTACGTCGTCCTCGAGGAGGTTTCCGAAGAGGCGTTCCTGAAGATCGTTTGGGTCAACAGACTCGTCACGGATGGTGTTGTAGAAATTCTTGATTTCATCATAATCAACTGTGTCCGGCTCTTTCGACTCCTTGCGATAACGATTGATGTACGAATTCTTCATAATCCGAAACAGCCATGCTCTGATATTAGTTCCCTTCTCATATTTCTCCCAGAATCGATAGGCTTTGAGATACGTTTCCTGAAGAAGATCGCTTGCATCATTTGGATTCCCCGTCATGCGAAGAGCATAGTTGTAGAGAACATCCATGTGCGGAACAGCCTCGTGCTCAAAATCTTTCTGCTTCACGTTTGATCCAGTGGATGTAACAGCCATGATGGGAACGAGCATACGTGACAAACCTTCCGATTGTAAAGCCCCTCTCACCCGAGCTTCCCCTCTGCGACTTCTACGCCGGGAGGTTTTTTCGAGACGTTCGTGAGGGAGGAATTTTAAGCCAGAAATGCCGGATGGGTTTTTTTGACTTGTCTATGATAAGAAAAAGACAAGATTAGTGCAAGGAAAAAGGAAGAGCTCTTCGTTTCAAGATTGACCTGAGCTGAATTTTCAAGGGTAATATAGAGAATGAGGCAGGGGAAAAAACAGAAAGCCCGCTCCCATTGAGGGAGCGGGCTCGAACTCAAGCCACCCTCTACTGACTACTGTCTGCTTACTTGAGCAACAACATCGTTTTCGTGCTCACATAGCGTCCGGCTAGCATCCGATAGATGTAGACGCCTGACGATAGGCGTGAAGCGTCAAAGGTCACATTATGCCGCCCAGGATTGTAACTCATGTTGTCAAGGAGAGTCGCGACCTCTTGACCGAGCGTGTTGTATACCTTCAAGCTGACAACAGCAGGCTCAGGCAAATCAAACTGCAGCGTCGTGCTTGGGTTGAATGGATTAGGATAATTTTCATGAAGCATGAACTCAACAGGTGTCTGAGCTTTAGCTTCTCCTGCTACACGTATCTCAGGTACCGCTCCCTCTATTAATCCGGCGGCTGACAGAGGACAGGGACCGAGCACATCACCGTGGTTCAGGTGAGCCTGAACTGCATTTACACTTATGCAAAGTGTATTCTTCCCCTTATGGCATATGAACACTTTATTATTGCCGCAGCTTATGTTGGGAAAGTGGGGGTCGGTGCAGCTGCCAAAGCGATTGGTAAACTGCTCCCCTGAGAAGTTATAACCGAAGGCCTGCACGGTGCGCACATTGACTACCTTGTTGCTTGCAGTCAGTTTGGGGAAGCCCAGACCGTCGGGATCGTTCTCCAAGAGGCTCCAGGCGATGGCGAATTCGCGGACGCCGCCTACTTGTGTTGAGGCGTCTGAGCAATCCCCTGGATTCCCTTCATTGAAAGCCGTGATGATTTCAGTTGGACGAGCGTCCATATCTCGCTCGTTAGTCAAATCTGGATCGCCGTATGCGTGAGTGTAGATGAACCCACCAAGGGGGAAGAAACCAAGGTCTGCGCCTGGGTTAGTACCCGGGTCAGTATCCAGGTACAGGTTCACGCTCGCCCCAAGTCCAAGATTGTACGCATCACACCACCCACTTGGATTCGTGGCCGGTAGCGCCTGCAGGCCCACATAAACGTAGTTGGCGTCACACCGGAGATAAACATTGAATCCAACCAGATGCGCGTCAGGTGGGCTGCCACCTGTGTATGGGACGGTAGTGGGCGTAACGCTAGCCCATTCCGCTCCTATCACACCATCGACCCCGACGGCCTGCGCCCTGGCTGATTCAGCGGCACAGAGTAAAGACAATACCGCCGCAAAAAGGATTTGTGAGAAGGTTTTCATGGCAATCTCCGCTAGATTTCTTTTCTTCACCTTCACAATAACTTTTGGAAGTGAAGGTTACAGCGTGAGCACCATTTTGTACTGTGGATGAATGCGAATGGTTGCCCCCGCTTTACCTCCAGAGTTAGTCTGAGAAAGCCGAGCTAGATAAGAAACG
>CAYHSB010000040.1:8114-11398 GCA_964359185.1 uncultured Chitinophagales bacterium | reverse complement strand
TTGTCGATCTACTGTTAGATACAGGTGCGTATGTCGTCACTGTTGGCGAATCGCTGGCACACGGAAAAAGTCAAACCGGAGAGCGACTGTATTTTGAGTTCTGGCTGCGCCATATCGCCCAATGCTCGGGCCGAGAACCTGCGCGCCGTGGTCGAGAGTGCACGCCGATACGGCCAGTACTAGAGCAGAGTGGATCAACAGGTCAAGAACTCCTGCTTGCCATTTGCGAACAAGGAGCGAGAATTCAAATGACAAACAAAAATAATTCGACGATCATGACTCCCGAGCGCATTGACTCGCTCATCAAAGTGTACCGCAACGGCATGCTGGAAGATGTACTCCCCTTTTGGATTAGGCATAGCGTTGACCGGGAATATGGTGGGTTTATGTTTGCGGTGGATCGCGATGGTACAATCATTGACACTGACAAGGGTGTGTGGCAGCAGGGACGCTTTTCCTGGATGCTGGCGGCGCTCTACAACACCGTCGAGCCGCGCCAGGAGTGGTTAGATCTCTCCAAGCACGGCATTGATTTTCTGCGCCGTTATTGCTTTGATACCGATGGGCGGATGTTTTTCCTGGTAACCCGCGAAGGACGGCCTCTACGCAAGCGGCGCTATATCTTTTCCGAGACTTTTGCCATAGCGGCTTTGGCTGCGTATGCGAAAGCGGCACGCGACGAGCAAGCCAAGCAGGAGGCGACCGACCTGTTCAAGCTCGTCATCCGCTACTTGACTACACCAGGTCTGCTGCCGCCCAAAGTCAACCCCGAAGTGCGGCCTATGAAAGCGCTGGCTGTTCCGATGATCATGATTATCACAGCACAGATTCTGCGTGAGGTCGCCGACGACCCGTCCTTCTGCACCGAGTGGACTGATCAGTGGATCAATGAGATCGAGCGAGATTTTATGAAGTCCGAATTTGAGGCAGTGCTGGAGACCGTTGGCCCTAATGGTGAGTTCATTGACCACTTTGATGGACGGATGTTGAATCCTGGACACGCTATTGAAGCCGCGTGGTTTATTCTGCAAGAAGGTCAGTATCGAGGCAAGGATCCCCGGCTGATCAAGTTAGGCACAACGATCCTCGATTGGATGTGGAAATGGGGCTGGGATGAAGAGAACGGCGGCATCATCTACTTCCGCGATGTCAAACGGCTACCGGTTCAAGAGTACTGGCAGGATATGAAGTTCTGGTGGCCGCAAAATGAGGCGATTGTCGCAACACTCATGGCCTATCAGGTGACTGGGGATGAAAAATACGCCCGTTGGCACCAAATGATTCACGACTGGACTTATGCACGTTTCCCCGATCCGAAGTACGGCGAGTGGTTCGGCTACTTACATAGCGATGGGCGCATATCGGTACCCTTGAAAGGAAACATGTGGAAGGGGGCGTTCCACATCCCGCGTATGCAGTGGAAGTGTTGGCAGATCTTGAGGCAGATCAAGCAGAGCCGCTCAGCAGGTTGACCCTGCATCAATCACCAGTGACTTACAAAATCAAGTTCATTACACTTTGACGCGTCGCGCCCAATTGAATTAAGCCAACTTTCATCTTTTTTAGCCGTGAAATTTTGTTGCACGGCGTCTCCACGTCCCTGCTTCAGTAACAAGTCGGTAGAAGTACAACCCGCTCAGTAGCGAACGTGCGTTGAACAAGACTTCGTACGAACCGGGTTGCTTTACCTCGTCAATCAGAGTCGTGATCTGCTGACCGAGAAGGTTGTAAACCTTCAGTGAAATCCTCGCGGTTCGTGCAAGATCAAACTTGATCTTGGCGATGGTTGAAGCGATTCGGATAATTTTGCTGGAACGAAAACGACGAAGGAATGGCACCCGAAGTTCGCTCGACGGATGTGACGACATCCGAGCCGTACTTTACCTGGCCTTTGATTTCTCCTCTGGGATTAGCCCCCGTGCGGAAGTTCACATACACTTTCACAGCTATAAGCGAGTCGACCAGCGCCGCCGTTAACGCTTGTGTTGCGTCACTGGTTGCCCATGTCTTCCCTACGGTTGCAGAGGCAGGAACACTCGCACACGCAATAGTTCGAACCACTGGTCCGTTCCTTCCAGGCGGCGCTGCATACAAGTGGCCGCCAACGGAGAGTGGCCCACTCAGACCGATCTAAGTGATGTCATAGTTCACCTGTGTCCGCGCAGGACTAAGGACAATTGAGCTTGTTCCGGGTGCCGCTGTGGAAACAGGAGGATTCTCTTGTGATCCATCAAGCCGCGCAGTGAAGCCAATTCCAGCGGAAAGATTAATCTGTCACCGAATCTCCCCACCAGGATTCGCAGCAGTGTGAAAATTCACATACATCCTCCCGGTGAGGAGCGACTCCACTAACGCCGAAGTAAGTGGTTGTGTCGCATCGCTGCTCCGCCATGTACCCGAGATCGTAGCAGAGGCCGGGTCGCCAACAGAGGCGTTGAGGAAAGCTGGTTAGGAATCCCCGCCCTCTTCCCAGCGGTCCCTCCAAAGCCACATCTTCACTTCGCGCTTTTTCTCGATCTTGTTTTGAGACGCTCAACAGGATCGAGGGCGCCCGCCTGATTTACCTTGCATCAGTGTGTTTAATTCATTAAATTTCCCCATCTTCTGAAGAACGAGAAGAGCCTTAATTCCCTTATGTTTGAAGAACTTACACAAAAATTAGAGACTGTCTTCAAGAAGCTCCGAGGACATGGCAAGATTACGGAGAGCAACATCGCCGAGAGCCTTCGCGAGGTCCGCCGGGTGCTCCTCGATGCCGATGTCAACTATAAAGTCGCTAAACAGTTCATCGACAGCGTCCAGCAGCGCTCCCTTGGACAAGAAGTGCTCGCGAGCATCACACCGGGACAGCAGATTGTTAAGATTGTTTATGACGAGCTTGTGGCGCTGATGGGGCGTGAAAATGTTGATCTACGATTTTCAACTACCCCGCCGAGTGTTATTATGGTTGCAGGGCTGCAAGGTTCGGGGAAGACGACCTTTGCTGCCAAGCTTGCCCTCTACCTGAAAAGAAAAGGGCGACATCCTCTTCTAGTCGCTGCTGACCTTCATCGCCCTGCAGCGGTTGATCAGCTGGTAACGCTTGGCCGACAGATAGAGATTCCAGTGTACATGAATCGAGAAGCTGGTGCTGTCCAGGTTGCGGAGGAATCCCTCGAGCATGCTCGGAAGAACACACGTGATGTCGCCATTATCGATACGGCAGGGCGTCTGCATGTTGATGAGGAGATGATGCGCGAGGCCGAGGCGATCAAAGAGAAAGTGAAGCCGCACGAGATTCTTTT
>CAYHSB010000040.1:0-8104 GCA_964359185.1 uncultured Chitinophagales bacterium | reverse complement strand
ATGCTGTCAATGCTGCCCGCGTATTCCACGAACGACTGAATTACGACGGGGTGGTGCTCACGAAGCTCGATGGCGATGCTCGGGGTGGCGCGGCTCTTTCCATCAGAGGTGTAGTCCAGAAGCCAATCAAGTTCGCGAGTGTGGGTGAGAAGCTCGATGCGCTCGAGCCATTCCACCCTGACCGAATGGCATCGCGAATCCTCGGCATGGGAGACATTGTCACGCTTGTTGAGAAAGCGCAGGAGCAATTCGATGGGGAGAAAGCAGAGAAACTTCAGGAGCGCCTGAGGAAGAATGAATTTACCTTCGATGACTTTTTGGAGCAGCTCAAGCAGGTGAAGAAGATGGGATCTGTTTCTGAATTGCTGGAGATGATTCCCGGTGCGGGCCGCTTACCCCGAGCAGGCGAAATCGATGAACGAGGGTTAGTGAAGGTCGAGGCAATTATCAAGTCCATGACGAAGGAGGAGCGGCGGAAACCCCACATCATCAACGGAAGTCGGCGGAAGCGCATTGCTCAAGGGAGCGGCACGATGGTGCAAGACGTCAACAGACTTTTGAAGCAGTTTGGTGAAATGCAAAAACTCATGAAACAATTCACGAGAGGAAAACACAGTCGAATGTTTGGTTCGATGAAGCTCCCCGCAAGCTTTCGTTGAACTTGCTGACGGCTGGCAAACGATAGAATAGGAGGAGAAAACATTTGGCAGTACGGTTGAGGTTTCGGAGACTCGGACGGAAGAAA
Organism: uncultured Chitinophagales bacterium; assembly: GCA_964359185.1. Lineage (GTDB taxonomy): Bacteria > Bacteroidota > Ignavibacteria > UBA10030 > JAHEZR01 > CAYHSB01. Next base: position 7,359 of record CAYHSB010000040.1, on the reverse strand, counting down.
GTTCCGATCTATAAACTTGTCGTCGCTGATTCTCGCTCACCGAGAAACGGGCGCTTTATCGAGGCACTGGGAATCTATAATCCATTGGTCCAGCCGATGGAGTTTGAGGTAAAGGAGCCGCGTCTTTTCTATTGGTTGGGGAAAGGTGCGCTCCCATCGGACACCGTTAGGACGCTCCTGAGTCGAAAAGGGATCTGGTTGAAATGGAGTTTGATGAAGAAGGGTGTTGATGAAGCAACGATTGCAGCGGAGTTGCACAAATGGCAATTACTACAGGAAGAAAAGCTAAAGCGAGAAGCCGACCGGAAGGCACGGCGGGCAGCAGCCCAACGGAAATTGCGGAAAGAAAAACCGGCTCAGCCAAAAGAGCAACCTGCGGCACCTGAAGCGAAACCTGTTGCAACTGAAGAAGGAAAAGAGCAGGCTGGCTGAGAGATTCTCTCTCGGAACGCAGACAGTTTCCTCGCACCAATCAGCAGAGAAAATCGCAATATACAAATACAAAGATGCTTCTCATCAACGTTTTCGGCTATCTCAAGATCAACGCGGAGGAGGTCACTTGATGCGTTGTCTATTGGTGTACCCAGAGTTCCGTTCCGCCTCGTTTTGGAATTACCGCGAAACCTGCGGCCTTGCAGGCGCACGATATCCCGCCGCGCCCCTTGGTCTCATCACTGTGGCGGCTCTGCTGCCAGAAGAATGGGAGGTTCGTCTCGTCGATCGAAATGTCGATCCTTGGAACGACGCAATCCTCGATTGGCCGGACATTGTCTTGACGGGCGGCATGCTCCCGCAACAGCGCGACACCGTGGAGATCATTCACAAGGCGAAGATGAGGGGGAAGACAGTCATGGTAGGAGGTTCAGATGCCACGTCGAGCCCGCACGTCTACCAGGGAGCCGACCATTTGATCCTCGGCGAGGCCGATGTGACCCTCCCGAGGTACTTCGCTGATGCGAAGAAAGGCTGTGCGGCGAAAATTTACCAGGACGAGGAGAAGGCGGACGTCTCGAAGTCACCTTGCCCGCGGTTCGACCTCCTCAAGTTTCACAAGTACCTCCACGTCGGCATCCAGTGGTGCCGCGGCTGCCCCTTCAACTGCGAGTTCTGCGACATCATTGAGCTGTTCGGCCGGGTTCCCCGCGCGAAGACAGCCCCGCAGATGCTGAAGGAACTGCAAACGCTCTACGACCTCGGCTACCGCGGGCACATTGATCTCGTAGACGACAACTTCATCGGGAACAAGAAACTCGTTAAGCAGTTTCTTCCCCATCTGAAGACCTGGCTTGAAGAACGCAACTGGCCCTTCGAATTCACGACCGAGGCTTCGATCAACCTTGCCGATGACGAAGTCCTCTTGCAGATGATGCAGGATGTGGGCTTCTTCGCGGTCTTTGTTGGCATCGAGAGCCCGGACGAGACGACGCTGATTGCGATGCAGAAGCGGCAGAACACGCATCGCTCGATCGTCGACAGCATCCAGAAGATCTACAAGTACGGCATCTTCGTGAATGCGGGGTACATTCTCGGATTCGACTCAGAGCGAGGCAGCGTCGCCCGCGGTATCATCGAATGCATCGAGGCCACCAGTATCCCAGTTAACATGGCCGGCCTACTCGCCGCGCTGCCGACCACGCAGCTCACCCGGCGCCTCATCAAGGAAGGCCGAATCCACGCTGACTATGAGATCCAGCCCGAAGGCGAGGGTGATCAGTGCACGGGGGGACTCAACTTCGACACAGTAAGACCCCGCGTCGACATCCTGCGCGACTACCTGAGGGTCATCGAGACGATCTACACCGCTGAGAACTACTTCGATCGCGTCCTCAGTGTGGGAGTACGGCTCGACTCCACCAAGAGGAAGTTCGTGCCCCCGCTCAAGCTTCGCCTCAAGGAGCTGAAGGGCTTCGTACGGATGATCGGCAAGATGGGGATCCAGAGTGTGACCCGACGCCATTTCTGGCGCGTTTTCTTCCAGGCGCTCATCAAGAACCCCGCGTCCATCCGCTATACTATGGCGCTGGTGGCGCTCTACCTGCACTTTGGCTCATTCTCCCGATATGTGGCCCAGAGGACGCGGGAGGCCATTGCACGGGAGGCGCACAGCCCGTCCCGGACGGCCTCGGTGCCGGCGAAGACACTGGCGCATCAAACGCCGGAACCTGCAATGCTCGTCGGGTAGGTGGTTTACTTACAGGGCCAGCAGCGTGACGCGGACCCCTGTGTATAGATGAATCCTACTGAAATAAACCCCCGCAGATGCAACCCGCACCGCGGATGGAGACCCGGCCCGCCAGACCGATGTCGGGCTGGCAACCTGTTGGAAGGAGGCTCCATGCATGAGGGAATTCATCGAGTTCATCGCGAAGCATCTCGTTGACCAGCCGGATGCCGTAAGATTGGAACAGCTAGAACAGGATAGCACGATCGTTTTGAAACTGAGTGTCGGTGAAAACGAAGTCGGAAAAGTGATCGGACGAAAAGGGAGAACTGCACGGGCGCTCCGAACGCTCCTGAACGCGGTGGCAGCGAAAGAGGGTAAGCATGCAGTCCTCGAAATCGTCGGTTGAGAATTCAGGCAGAGGTTGCCGGAGTTGAAGTAGCCATTCGGTTATTATCTGGAAAGTGAAAAACACAGCGAGAGAGGAATGTCATGTGGCTCGTCGCAGCAGCGCTGTTGCTGGTGGGAATGACGGGAACGTTGCGCGCCACGCCGGGAAAGAACGATACGCTCTCCCTGTCGAAGCACCCCAACCTGCCTTCAACGCCCCTCATTCCTCCTGAAGACCTGAGCGACTGGTATCAACCCCACAGGTTTTCCCGTTTCTACCCAAGAGTTCCTAAGTATCCAGACGGGCCTGAACCGTGGAGGATTGAACCGGATGGCGTCGTTATCGACCACCAGAAGTTTTTCATCTCCGCCCAAAGGATGGTGGACAAGCGCATTTGGCCTGTCCCTGGGGAGGGTGTAGCATTAAGAAAGCTTGAGTCATTTCCATTCAGGCACAAGAAGTGAGGTCTGATTTCTACACTATCGGCAGGATTACGAAGAGCTGGGGGTTAAAAGGAGAAGTCGTTGTCGAGCCGCTCACTGATTATCCTGAACGTTTCCACAACCTGAAAAAAGTTTGGGTGGCAGCAGAAGACTCTGAGCACACACCCTACCGGATAGATAGAGTCCTTATTCGGGGCCAGAGAATCCGACTGCAATTGAAAGAAGTGGCAAATCGTGAGGGTGCTGATGCGCTCGTTGGAAAACTGGTGTGTGTGACAGAGGATGAGGTCGTGCGGTTACCAAAGGGTACTCATTTCATCGACGACATCATTGGGTCAAGTGTCATCGATGAACGAGGTGAGAGAATTGGAACGGTAACGGAGGTGTGGAAGCTGCCAGCGAACGACGTGTACGTTGTCCGTGACAGAGGGCACGAGCGCCTGATTCCTGCAGTGCAGTCCGTCATCGAGAAGATCGATACGAAGAAAAAGCAAATAGAGATTCGGATGATCGAAGGCCTATAATACAAAGAGAGTGAACACGATGAGAATTGATGTCCTATCAGCTGTTCCGGGAACACTGGAAAGTCCACTGCACGAGAGTATTCTGAAGAGAGCTCAAGAGAACAGCCTCGTTGAAATCCATGTCTACAATCTTCGTGACTACGCACATGATCGTCACCTCACAATCGACGATGTGCCATATGGCGGTGGGGCAGGCATGGTCCTCAAGCCCGAACCGATCTTCGAATGCATCGAATCACTTAAGGCGCAGAGGCAGTACGATGAAGTCATTTACCTTTCGGCCGATGGAGAGCGCTTCGGCCAGAGAATGGCCTCTCGTCTTTCGCTCTCTAAGAATCTGCTTTTTCTTTGTGGACACTACAAAGGCGTGGATGAACGTGTGCGTGAAGCGTTGATTACGAAGGAGATCTCTATCGGAGACTATGTCCTAACGGGCGGAGAGCTTGCTGCCCTTGTCGTGATGGATGCTATCATACGACTCATTCCAGGCGTTCTTCACGATGCGGAATCTGCGCTCATCGATTCGTTCCAGGATCACTTACTCGATTGCCCCTGGTACACAAGGCCACCGGTCTATCGGGGAATGGAAGTCCCCGAAGTTCTTCTTTCTGGCAATCACGCGGAGATTGAGAAGTGGCGTGAAAAAAAACGACTGGCACGAACACGCGCTCGAAGAAAAGATTTACTGCAATAGTAGCGGCGATTCCCCGAGGGGGGCCTTCGGACACGAATCGTTCCTACAATTAATCGAACCTTGAACATAGGAGTCCTCAATGAACCTTTTGAACCTTGTTGAAGCAGCAGAAATGAAGACCCATATCCCAGACTTCTCGCCTGGCGATACAGTAAACGTCCACGTCTGGGTGATCGAGGGAGATAAAGAACGCATCCAGCAGTTTCAAGGCGTCGTGATCAGCAGACGCGGCAGTGGGCTTGGAGCGACTTTTACTGTCCGGAAGATTTCAGATGGAGTTGGCGTCGAGAGAATCTTTCCTCTGCACTCGCCGCGCATCAAGAAGATCGAACGAGTGAAGGAAGGTCGGGTGCGCCGAGCGAAGCTCTATTATCTCCGAAGGCTCACCTCGAAACAAATCCGGCAGAAGACCAGCGCCTGACCGCGGGCTGGAAGGCCACTATGGGAAACCGCTTCGGCATCCCACGCTATCTCTACACACGACCGCTCACGTACGGACTGAAACATGGCGTTCAAGAGTTGGATCTTCAGACGGACCTCTCCTCTCAAAACGCCCTGCGGTTAAACTCGAAGGATCTTGACGCCGCACCCCTCTCCCCCATTGACTATGCGCGACGTAGTGCCGAGTATCTCATCGTCCCGAATATTTGCGTAAGCAGCAAGACGGGCAACGGCACTATCCTCCTCCATTTCCGGAAAGGATTGCGGAAGATAAACACCGTTGCAGCGGACATCGGCCTGACCTCTGAGCTTGTCCTCGCAAAAATCGTTCTTACTGAGAAGTATGACACAAATCCACAGTTCATTCCGATGGGGCCTGACGTCCCGATGATGCTCGCCAAGGCTGATGCAGCCCTTTTTGTCGGTGGCCCCGGTCTTTTCTCTTCACTCGATACTCGGTGCACCATCGACCTTGTCGAGGAATGGAGTGACTTGACCGACCTTCCCTATGTCCATGCCCTCTGGCTTGGCCGCCAAGGTGCATTGAAACCTGGCAGCCTCTATACCCTAAAGCATTCCGTTGATGAGGGACTTCGTCATGTGAAAGAGATTGCCCTTTCCAGTGCTGACGAATATCACGTTAGTCCGGAGGAATGTGAATCCTATCTCACTTCCTTCAGCTTCAATCTCGATGACGAGGTGGTCGAGAGCCTCTCTGAGTTCTACCGGTATGCGTTCTACTATGGAATCCTAAGCGAAGTCCCTGAAATCAGGTTCTACCCCGCTGAACTGGAACCGGACTTTCCATTGAATTGAACAAGATCGCTCGCGCGTACCCACTTCGTCACACCACCTCCAGCAGCATCCTTTTCTTTTCCCTGTCCTTCAGAAGAGCTTCTTTCGAGATTCCTTGAAATTGACAAAAAATCCGCTAAATTAGTTCAAGGTTAGTTCATTCTATTCTCACTTCATTCCCAGAAAACCTCAGGTGTTGAAGTCCCTCTATATTAGCAACCACGCCTTGATTGACGAGATTGACGTGGGGTTTGAGAACGGCTTGAACGTCCTCACAGGGGAAACGGGTGCAGGCAAATCCACCATTATCGAAGCGTTGAGTCTCATACTCGGAGAGAGAGCAAGCTCCGATGTCGTTCGCAAGGGAGCCGAAAAAACTGTGGTCGAGGGCGTCTTGCAGGTAGCTGGGAATCGAAAACTGAAGAGATCATTGGAGGAAAATCAGATTGACTTTTCCGATGAGCTACTCCTTCGGCGGGAGGTTTCTCTGAAGGGACAAAGTCGATGCTTTATAAACGATACTCCGACCACGCTCGCAGTGCTCTGCTCAGTTGGAGATCTCCTCGTTGACCTTCACGGTCAGCATCAGCATCAGTCGTTGCTCAAGGTAGATACACACATCGATCATCTCGATGAATTCGGCGGAGCCACTGGCAGCGTTTCGGACTTCCAGCGTTCATACGACCGAATGAAGGAACTCATTCGAAAGTTTCGTGAACTTCAGCAGCGTGAGCACCAGTTGAAAGAGAAACGCGATCTGTACGAGTTCCAGATAAAGGAGATTGACGCAGTCTATCCTCGCGCGGGAGAGGAAGAAGAGCTCGAGCAAGAGCTAAAGATACTTGAGAACGCCGAGAAGCTCTATGAGGTCACGAGCCAACTCTACGGACTTCTGTATGAAGATGACCACTCGCTTAGTGATCAGCTAGCCTCTGTAGGCCGGATGCTCGAGGGGCTGCTGAAAATCGACCAGACGTTTGAAGAGCCGATGAAAGAGGCGTCCGCCGCGGAGGCAGTCGTTGGAGAGCTGGCGAAAACGATACAGGCGTACCGATCGAAGATCGAATTCAACCCGGAGAGACTTGAACAAGCGAGGGAGCGACTTGGAAATCTTTCGCTTCTGAAGAAAAAATATGGGAGTTCCATTGACGCTATTCTTGAGCACCGACGACGCATCGGAGCGGAAGTAGATTTAGCAGAGACATTTGATGAAGCACTCCAAAAGTTGCAAGAAGATATCGAGAAGGAGCGGGCAGTCTGCTCAGAAATTGCTCAACGGCTATCCTCGAAGCGAAAGGAAGTCGCGCGGCGTCTGAACAAAGCGATAGTGGAAGAACTTGCAAAGCTTGGCATTCCAAATGCGTCCTTCGAGGTGCGAGTTGAAAACAGAATACTTCCCTCCGCTGCAGGCTCCGTCGATTCGAGTCCGCATGTCAAGCTTGGCAAAGAGCTCTATGAGACCACACCAAAGGGAATCGATTTCGTCGAGTTCTACATCTCGACAAATATTGGAGAGGATGTGAAGCCTCTGGCAAAGGTGGCGTCGGGAGGGGAGATCTCCCGAATCATGCTTGCGTTGAAATCCATTCTCGCTAAGGCTGATCGGCTCCCCCTTCTTATCTTTGATGAGATCGACATCGGGATTAGCGGGCGGATTGCGCAGACTGTGGGGATGAGCTTGAAGAATCTTTCGAAATTTCACCAGGTCATTGTCATCACACATCTCCCACAAATTGCAGGGGCTGCTGACCAGCACTACGCGGTCGAAAAAATTGAAGAAGGCGGGAGAGCAGTTACTCGAATTCGGAAACTCACTCTCGAAGATCGTGTGCGTGAGGTTGCCAGACTGATGAGCGGGGCGAAGGTGACAGAAGCGGGGCTGAGAGGAGCTCGTGAGTTAATCGGCAGCA
>CAYHSB010000039.1:0-11398 GCA_964359185.1 uncultured Chitinophagales bacterium | reverse complement strand
TCTCTGATACGCGGGACAGCGACACTAATAAACCGGTCGAGAAACTCGTACATCCATGCCCTCCGAAGAGTCACACGACATCCAATCGGCATCCCTTCACGCAATTTGAAGTTGGAGATTGACTTCTTCGCCCGTGTGATCACCACCTTCTGCCCGACGATAAGCTCCAATTCCTTTGCAGCAGTTTCGAGAAGCTTTGGGTCTTGTGTTGCAGTCCCCACGCCGACGTTAACGCTGATTTTGTCTAGTCGCGGTGCTTGCATAACGCTTTTGTAGTGGAAGCGTTTCATTAGCGCCGGCACAGTATCCTTTTTATAGAGCTCGTACAAACGCGCTGGCTTTACGGGCTCACGTGGCTCGGGCGCAACTTCAACCGCGGCTTCCCTGCCTCGCGCTTCCTTTATCTGTTTTGCCTTAGCCATTTCTCGTCAGTCCCTCTGAACGATCACCAGCGTACTAGAACATTTCACCACAATTCTTGCACACACGCGTCAGCCGACGCTTTCCCGTTGTGGTGTCGGTAACAACCGCGTGCCCAAGTCTGCTCGGGGTATTACACTTCGGACAAACGACCATAACATTCGAAACGTGGACCGGAGCCTCTTTCTGGACAATACCTCCCTGTGGGTTCTTCTGAGAAGGTCTCGTATGCCGCTTGATGATGTTCACACCCTCCACAATGACGCGAGCCTTTTCCCGAAACACCTTGAGCACCTTACCATTCTTGCCGACATAATTCCCCGCAATCACAAGGACGTTATCACTCTTTCGGACTTTCATTCCTCTTCCCTCCTCTTCGACGTCAAACCACTTCTGGTGCCAGGGAAACGATCTTCATAAACTGCTTTTCACGAAGCTCTCGGGCGACTGGCCCAAAAACTCTCGTACCGCGAGGTTCGTTTTGTTCATTGACAAGAACGGCAGCATTTTCATCGAAGCGTATGTACGATCCATCGCGCCGCCGCGTTTCCTTCTTTGTTCGGACGACGACTGCCCGCGAAACATCTCCTTTTTTCACAGCAGCCCCGGGCAATGCTGCTTTCACCGCGACAACAATCATGTCGCCAATGCCAGCATACCGCTTATCATGCCCACCCAAGACGCGAATGCAGCGAACTTTCTTCGCACCCGAATTGTCGGCTACCACGAGATTTGTTTCTTCCTGGATCATAGTGTGTTACTGGTTCGTGCACTACTTCGCTCGTTCCACGATTTCAGCGAGACGCCACCGTTTGCGCTTGCTCAGCGGGCGTGTCTCCATGATTTGAACCTTATCACCGATTTTCGCTTCATTCTTTTCGTCGTGAGCCAAGAGCTTCGTGGTCCGATGGGAATACTTCTTGTACAACGGATGAGGGACTCTTCGGTCGATCGCGACGACGATGCTTTTCTGCATCTTGTTGCTAACGACGACGCCGACTCGCACCTTTCGTTTTGTGGCCCTTGCTGTTGGCCTGAGGTTATCCATAGTAGCGATCACTGGGTAGCTGGCTTCTCCTTTACTTCACGCAAGCGCTTGAGTTCTCGCTCTCGTAAGAGGCTTCTCATGCGAGCGATGTCTCTCCGAACAGTCCTGAGCTTTGCTGGACTCTCGATTTGCGTCGTCGCATGCCGGAAGCGAAGATGGGAGAGGTTCTCCTCTTCGTCCTTGATTCTCTTCTTCAATTCTTCGTCTTTCAACTCTTTAAGCTCGTACATCTTCATTGTTTTCCCATCACGCTGCCTTGTAGTCTGTACGGGTAACGAACTTGGTTTTGATAGGAAGCTTGTGCGCTGCAAGGCGAAGTGCTTCCTCCGCCATCTCAGGATTGATTCCTCCAATTTCGAACATCACCCTTCCAGGTTTTACCACTGCGACCCACATCTCGGGAGCTCCTTTTCCCTTGCCCATGCGCGTTTCGGCAGGTTTTTTCGTCACCGGCTTGTCCGGGAATATCCTAATCCACACCTTACCCTCACGTTTCATCATCCTTGTGAGAGCAATTCGGGCTGCCTCAATCTGCTTCGCAGTAATCCATGCCGGTTCTAACGCTTTCAAGCCAAAATCTCCAAAGGCAACGGTGGCCCCCCTCGTCGCAAGACCTCGCATCCGCCCACGCTGAGCTTTCCTATACTTCACTCGCTTTGGCATTAACATGAAACATTTACTCCAATCTTTCTACAACCTCTCACTTACGGTTGTTTTCCTAGATGGTCACCGAGGATTTCGCCTTTGCAAATCCAGACTTTCACTCCGATTGCGCCATAAACCGTCCGTGCAGTTGCGCTGGCGTAGTCGATATCTGCCCTAAGAGTGTGGAGAGGGATTCTCCCCTCTTTATATTGTTCAGTCCGTGCCATCTCCGCACCGCCCAACCTCCCCGCACACATAATTTTGATGCCTTCGGCGCCCATCCTCATTGCGGCAGTGATCCCCGTTTTCATCGCTCGTCGGAAGGCGATACGACCCTCAAGCTGTGTCGCAACCACCTCAGCAACAAGATAAGCATCAAGTTCGGGACGCTTGATCTCATGAATGAGGATCTTCACCTCTTTGTTCGTTATCTTCTTAAGCTCTTCTTCGAGCTGGGTAATCTCTTTCCCGCTTCGACCGATGACGATACCGGGTCGCGATGTATGAATCGTAATCACCGCGCGCTTCAGAGTTCGCTCAATGAGGATCCTCGAAATCCCAGCCTTCTTTAGACGGCTGTGGATGTAGTTGCGGATCATAAGATCTTCGGAAAGCTTCCCCGCAAAGCCTTTCTCATCGTACCAATTTGAGTCCCACGACCGAATGATTCCTAAGCGTAGCCCGATTGGATTTGTTTTTTGTCCCAAGATTCCTCCGGTTTATCCTCCCTTACTGTTTAGTTCTGAGTGGTTATAGTTATTCCTTTTGTGCAACAATAATCGTCATGTGATTGGACCGTTTTCGTATCCGATATGCTCTCCCCATAGGCGCTGGTAGCATCCGTTTCTGCGTCGGACCTTGATTGACGTAGGCTTCTCTCACGTAGAGGGTTTCAACATCAACTCGTCCTGCCTCATTTTTGTTCTGGAGGTTTGAGACTGCAGAGCGCAGAGTCTTCTCGGCAACTTTCGCCGCATGTTTCGGTGAGAAGTGCAGAGTTGTCAGAGCCTCCTCAACAGACTTTCCCCGGATGAGATCGATCACCAATCGCATCTTCCGTGGTGAAGAACCCACATACCTATTGATTGCACGAGCTTCCATTGTCAACCTTTGCTTTACGACCGCGCGGGAGTGGTAGTCTCTTCAGTCTTGAGGCCTGGATGTCCTCGGAAGATCCTCGTCGGAGCAAACTCACCGAGCTTGTGCCCGACCATCGCTTCGTGGACGTAGACAGGGATGAACTTGGTCCCATTGTGGACCGCAAACGTATATCCAACGAACTCGGGAGTAATCGTAGAAGCACGGGACCACGTCTTGATTACTTTCTTCTGATTGCTCTTCGCCAGTGCCTGAACCTTTTCGAGCAGTTTTGGGTCAACGTATGGACCCTTTTTGAGGGAACGTCCCATAGTTATGATTTATGATATGAAAAGTCAGTTACTTTCGTCTCTTCACAATGTACTTGTCAGATCCCTTCGACATCTTTCGCGTCTTTCTGCCCTTCGTATGCATTCCCCAAGGAGACACTGGGTGAGGGTTCCCTTGTGGGGATTTTCCTTCACCACCTCCATGCGGGTGATCAACAGGATTCATCACTACACCGCGCGATTGAGGGCGACGACCGAGCCAGCGCGAGCGCCCTGCTTTTCCCAGACGGATGTTCTCGTGCTCGATGTTGCTCGTCACTCCAATCGTGGCCATGCACTCTTGCAGAACATTGCGGATCTCGCCAGAAGGAAGCCGCAGTTGACCGTATGTTCCTTCTTTTGCAAGAAGCTGAGCATAGGCACCTGCACTTCTTGCTAGCTGTGCTCCCTTCTTCGGTTTCAACTCTACATTATGGACAAACGTACCGACAGGAATACTCCGGAGAGGAAGTGCGTTCCCCACCTTGATCTCTGCATTCTCACCTGACTCGAGCGTCTCACCCACCTTCAAGCCTTCTGGCGACACGATGTATCGTTTCTCACCGTCAGCATAGTGCAAGAGTGCAATCCGTGCTGATCGGTTCGGGTCGTACTCAATGGAGGTAACCTTTGCTGGAACACCCGCCTTGTCTCGCTTGAAATCAATAACGCGGTAGCGTCGTTTGTGTCCACCCCCACGGTGGCGCGCGGTCACATGCCCATCCGAAGTGCGTCCGCCGGACTTCTTTAGCGGTGCAATGAGAGACTTCTCCGGTTTCAGCCTTGTGATTTCATCAAAGCTAGAAACCGAGTAGAATCTTGTCGCTGGAGTCGCTGGTTTGAGTTTACGTACTGGCATGGTGCTACTACCTAGAGCTTCCTCGATTATACATTTTCAACGAACTCAATTTTTTCGCCTTCCTTGAGAGTAACAATCGCCTTCTTCCAGTGAGAAGTCCTCCCCGCAAAACGACCTCGTCGGGTCAACTGAGACTTCGTCTTCCCTTTGAACATCAAAGTTCTGATGCTTTCCACAGTAACATTGAATGTCTTCTCGATTGCCCGCGCAATCTCAACTTTGTTCGCATCAGTATCAACCTCGAAGGCATACTGACCTTTGTCCTGAAGCGTCGTCATCTTCTCGGTCACAAGTGGTCGTTTTAGAATTTCTCTCATCGTGCAAGACACCCCTAGTTCCGAAGGCTGTTCTCGAGAACCCCCAGTGCGGTTTTCTGAATCAAGAGAACTTGGTTATTGAGAATATGATATGTCGACGCTTTGTTCGCTTCGAGCACATTCACCCTCGGGAGATTCCGTCCCGACTTAAATACATTGCCGTCCGTTTTCGGGACAAGGATGAGAGTCTTCTTTCCATCGAGCGAAAGCGCCTTCAGAACCGAAACCATCTCTTTGGTCTTTGGGGCTTGAAAAGTGAAGTCCTCTACCACGAGAATCTGCCCATCTTTCGCTTTGTAGGAGAGCGCAGACTTTCGGGCAAGCGTCTTCACTTTTCGTGGCAATTTAAAATCATAGTCTCTCGGCTGCGGCCCAAAAATCGTCCCACCCCCAATCCAGACGGGTGAGCGTATTGAACCCGCACGCGCGCGGCCAGTATGTTTCTGTCGCCACGGTTTCCTCCCACCACCGCGCACCTCACTCCGGGTTTTCGTCTTGTGCGTCCCTTGCCGTTGGTTAGCGAGGTAGAGCCGAACAGCCTGGTATATTGCGTGGTCGTTCGGTTCGATCTCGAAAACATCAGGACGCAGGGTCACCCTTTCTCCTGTCTTCGTTCCGTCCGTTTTGTAAACTTCCAGTTCCATGAGAATGCCTTTGATCACCGGCGCTACTTTTTCGTGATTTCGAGATAGCTGTTGATTGCGCCCGGCACTGAACCTCCCACAAGGAGAATATTTGACTCCGGAATCACTTTCACCACTCTAAGGTTATGCACCGTCACACGCCGCCCTCCCATTCGTCCTGCCATTCGCATCCCCTTGAAGACTCGCGAAGGGTAGGAGCTTGAACCGATAGAGCCAGGCGCTCGCTCCCTGTCGCTCTGTCCATGCGTCCTCGATCCACCGCCAAAGTGGTGCCGTTTGACTACACCCTGAAAACCCTTACCTTTGGAAATCCCACTTACTTTTACGACATCCCCTCGTGCAAATACGGCGTCAACCTTGATCTCATCTCCAGCTTTGTGGGCGGTCACATCGAAGCCCTTGAATTCTCGGAGGACGCGAAGAGCCTTTACGCCTGATTTCGCTAAGTGTCCCTTCAGCGGCTTGTTAATGAGATTTTCCCTCTTCTGCTGGAACCCAATCTGGATGGCATCATAACCATCCCTGTCTTTGGTCTTCGTCTGCGTGACCCAGCAAGGGCCTGCTTCGATGACGGTGCAGGGAATTGCCTCGCCACGCTCATTGAAAATATTCGTAATTCCAATTTTTTTGCCAATCATTCCAGCCATTTTTCTTCCAGAAACAGCAGCGCTTCTCCGACAAAAGCGTCTTCAACTCTCTTGAGAGTAACGGTGGGTGGTTCGTCTACACCTTGATCTCAACGTCAACGCCCGCGGGCAGCTCAAGCTTCATGAGAGAGTCCACCGTCTTATTCGTCGAGTTAAGAATATCGATGAGCCGTTTGTGTGCTCTCGTCTCAAACTGTTCCCTCGATTTCTTGTCCACATGGGGTGAACGGAGCACCGTGTAAATTGTCTTCTTTGTCGGGAGCGGAATCGGACCAGACACAACAGCACCCGTCGACTTGACGGTTTTGATAATCTTCTCCGCAGACTTATCGATCAAAGCATGATCGTACGATTTCAGCTTTATGCGAATCTTCTGACCTGGCATTCTCCACCAACCTTAACACAAAAGTGAGCAACAAAAAGGCTGTCCTGAAGCCAACTCAGGGCAGCCTTACGAAAGCCCTATTCGAGAATCTTGGTGACAACCCCCGCGCCGACCGTGTGCCCACCTTCGCGAATAGCAAAGCGAAGACCTTCCTCCATGGCAATAGGAGAGATGAGCTCCACAGTCAAGTTATCGACGTTATCGCCTGGCATCACCATCTCTGTCCCTGAAGGGAGAGTACCGACACCGGTGACGTCCGTCGTGCGGAAGTAGAACTGTGGTCGGTAACCGGTGAAGAACGGCGTGTGACGACCACCTTCCTCTTTCTTCAACACATAGACTTGAGCAGTAAATTTCTTGTGCGGGGTGATGCTTCCGGGTTTTGCGATTACCATTCCACGCTCCAGTTCATCTTTCTCAACGCCACGGAGGAGAATCCCAACGTTGTCTCCCGCCATCCCCTCGTCCAGTTCCTTCCGGAACATTTCCACACCCGTGACCACACTCTTCTTATGTGCCCCGAATCCAATGATTTCGACTTCTTCTCCGACCTTGACCCGTCCACGCTCCACACGGCCGGTCCCAACAGTCCCACGTCCAGTGATGCTAAAGACGTCTTCAACCGGCATGAGGAAGGGTTTATCAACTTCACGAGGAGGAATTGGCACATACGAATCCACGGCATTCGTCAATTCGAAGATGCATTTGAAAGCAGGATCATCGATCTTTGAATTTGGATCGAGCGCGCGTTCCATCGCTTTCAGCGCACTTCCGCGAACGATGGGGATTTCGTCCCCCGGGAACTCATACTGTTTCAAGAGATCGCGAAGTTCCATCTCGACAAGCTCGATGAGCTCGGGATCATCAACCATGTCTATTTTATTCAGGAACACAACAATTCTCGGCACGCCCACCTGGCGAGCAAGAAGGATGTGCTCACGTGTTTGGGGCATCGGTCCGTCGTTAGCAGCGACGACGAGAATTGCACCGTCCATTTGAGCGGCACCGGTGATCATGTTCTTGATGTAATCAGCGTGGCCGGGGCAGTCCACGTGTGCATAATGTCGCTTATCAGTAGAGTACTCCACGTGAGCTACAGCAATGGTAATTCCACGTTCCCGTTCCTCTGGGGCATTGTCGATGCTTTCGAAGGTTCTTACCGCAGCAAGGCCTTTCTTGCTGAGTGCCATTGTGATGGCGGCTGTCAGAGTCGTCTTCCCATGGTCAATATGCCCGATGGTCCCGATATTGACGTGGGGTTTGTCCCTCACGAATTTTTCTTTTGCCATTCTCGACTCTCCTATGGTAGATGGGTATTGGTTAATACAGTTAGAGATTCAGAGTTCATCAGACGGTAATGAGGTCCTTTCCTCTAACTTTCTCAATGATTTGTTCAGATATACTTCGAGGAACTTCGTCGTAATGAGAAAACTGCATGGTGTACAGTGCACGCCCTTGTGTCATCGAGCGCATTGCGGTCGCGTATCCAAACATGTCTGAGAGAGGAACAAGGGCCTGGATTACTTGCGCATCCTTGCGTGCCTGCAAACCTTCAATCTTTCCTCGTCGAGCATTTAGATCACCCATAACGTCTCCCATGTACTCTTCTGGTGTCACAACTTCGACAGCCATGATTGGTTCAAGGAGAACTGGTTGAGCTCGCTTGGCTCCTTCCTGAAATGCCATCGAACCAGCAATCTTGAATGCCATCTCCGAAGAGTCGACTTGATGGTAGGAGCCATCAAACAGGCGCACTTTGACATCTTCGACGGGATATCCCGCAAGCACGCCATTCCGCATCGCCTCCTGAATGCCCTCCTGAACTGCCGGGATATACTCCCTTGGAATGGACCCTCCGACTATTGCATCCTCAAATTCGAATCCTTTTCCCTTCTCATTCGGCTCGATTTCAATCCACACATGCCCGTACTGTCCACGGCCACCTGACTGCCGTATGAATCTCCCCTCCGCCTCGACCTTTTTCTTAATGGTCTCCTTGTAAGCGACCTGAGGCCTTCCTACATTTGCTTCAACGCGGAATTCCCGCTTCATTCGTTCAACAATGATCTCGAGATGAAGTTCACCCATTCCGCTGATGATCGTCTGGCCTGTCTCTTCGTTCGAGGAGATTTTGAAGGTTGGGTCTTCTTCCGCCAGTCTGGAGAGTGACTCGCCGAGCTTTTCTTGGTCTGCCTTGGTCTTCGGTTCGATCGCTACTGAAATAACCGGCTCGGGGAATTCCATCTTTTCGAGGATGATCGGATCGTTTTCCTCACAGAGCGTATCACCAGTTCGGGTGTATTTCAGACCTACGGCAGCGACGATGTCGCCAGTGTATGCGTGGTCGACATCTTCGCGGTGATTAGCATGCATCCGAAGCACCCGTCCGATTCGCTCCTTCTTCTCCCGTACTGAGTTGTAGGTGTATGTCCCTGCCTCGATCGATCCGGAGTAAACGCGAAAGTATGTCAGCTTTCCCACGTATGGGTCCGTCATGATCTTGAATGCCAGCGCACTGAACTTCTCAGCATCGCTTGCCTTCCGCACGAAATGGTCTTTCCGACGAGGATGGTGTCCCCAAACCTCACCGCCACCGATGTCGAGAGGCGACGGGAGAAAATCGACGACCGAATCCATCAACATCTGGATACCTTTGTTCTTGAATGCAGAACCGCACAGGACCGGCACAATGCTCGCTTTCAATGTGGCTCGGCGCAGAACATCCTTGATCTCCTGGTCGCTGATCGGGCGGCCTTCAAGATACTTTTCCAATAATGTATCGTCCTCGCTGGCTACGGCTTCGAGCATCTTCATGCGGTGTTCCGCCGCAAGTTTCTCTAGGTCGTGGGGAATGGGGATATCTTCCCACGTCGTTCCAAGCGTCGACCCATGAAAGATCCGCGCTTTCATCTGGATGAGGTCGATTACGCCTGCAAACATATCCCCCTCACCAATGGGGAGATGAATAGGAACAGCGTGAGCGCCGAGGCGGTCTTTCATCATCTTAATAACATTGAGGAAATCCGCGCCAACGCGATCCATTTTGTTAACGAATGCGATCCGTGGTACTCCGTATTTATCCGCCTGCCGCCAAACAGTTTCCGATTGAGGCTCAACTCCCCCGACAGAACAGAATAATGCTACAGCTCCATCTAAGACACGGAGAGAACGTTCGACTTCCGCTGTAAAGTCCACGTGGCCCGGCGTGTCGATGATATTGATCCGATGGTCATCCCAAAAACAAGTGGTCGCCGCGCTTGTAATCGTAATTCCGCGCTCCTTCTCCTGTTCCATCCAATCCATCGTCGCGGCTCCATCATGGACCTCCCCCATGCGATGGAGGACTCCGGTATAGAACAGAATCCGTTCAGTCGTAGTAGTTTTCCCGGCATCGATGTGCGCCATGATGCCAATATTTCGTGTCTTTTCTAGGGGATATGTTCTCGCCATTGCCGTATCGTGTTATTCACTGCCTACCATCGGAAATGCGCAAACGCCTTATTAGCCTCTGCCATCTTATGAGTGTCTTCCCTCTTTTTCACTGCGTTCCCTTCGTTGTTCGCCGCAGCGACAAGCTCCGCCGCCAACCTCAGAGCCATAGACTTATCTTTCCTCTCTCGAGCGGCATTCAGCAGCCAACGAATCGCTAGGGCTGCCCCCCGGTCTGGACGAACTTCAGTTGGAACTTGATAGGTCGCACCGCCGACCCGTCTAGCTCGTACCTCGAGAATCGGCTGGACATTCCTCACCGCTTTTCGAAAGACCTCCAGACCATTCTGTTTGGTCCGCTCTTCGGCGAATTTCAATGAATCATAGAAAATCCGTCGAGCCAGGTGCTTCTTCCCCTTCCGAAGAATCGAGTTGACGAATCTCGCGACAAATGGGTCTTGGTATTTCGGATCAGGGAGTACTTGCCTTTTGGGCGCTCTTTTTTTTCTCATGCAGCCAATTTACTCTGCTTCTTTAGGTCTCTTCGCACCATATTTGGAACGACCCTGTTTTCGGTCACCGACCCCTGCAGTGTCGAGGGTTCCGCGAATGATATGGTAACGAACTCCCGGTAGATCCTTTACACGACCCCCACGGATCATGACGATTGAGTGCTCCTGAAGGTTGTGCCCCTCACCTGGGATATAGGCAGTAACCTCGATTCCGTTCGTCAGGCGAACACGCGCAACCTTCCTCAACGCCGAATTCGGCTTTTTCGGTGTAGTTGTATACACTCTTGTGCAAACCCCTCTTTTCTGAGGACTGCCCTGCAAGGCCGGAGCCTTACTTTTCCATGTTACTTGCTCGCGTCCCCACCGTACAAGCTGGTTTATCGTCGGCAATGATCTCTTCCTTCGAAAAACTTAGGTCAGAAAAATCAAGTCTTTTAATTTACCGAAAAAATCCCTCAAAGTCAATCCAACCAATCGGCTCCCCAAGACATAGGTTCCAACACCTCATCCCTCTCTCCCGCTTCCCCATCATGAACTCGCAGCCCTCACTTTCCTCTTCACCTTCTTCACCTCCTTTTCAGGCACTTCTTCCTTCCTCTCCACGACCTCTTCTTCTTTCGGCATCACAATCAGATCTCCGAATTCTCGCAATCCAGTTCCCGCAGGAATGAGTCGGCCCATGATGACATTTTCTTTCAGACCAAGCAAGTGATCTACCTTGCTCTCGATCGCTGCGTCCGTGAGCACTTTCGTCGTCTCTTGGAAGGAAGCAGCTGAAATAAAGCTCTCTGTCGATAAAGCCGCGGTAGTAATGCCAAGCAGAACCGGTTCCGAAGTCGCTGGCTCTGCGTCCCTGTATTCGGCAACTTTCTTCGCCTTCTTCCGAAACTCAGTGTTTGCCTCTCGAACCATTTTCTTTGAAGCCAACTCGCCGTTCTTGTACTTCGTATCACCTTTGCTCACGATGACAACTTTGTCCTGGAGGCTTTCATTTTCCTCAAAGAACTTTAACTTGTCAACGTAGTCACCCTCTAAGAATCGCGTATCGCCAGGGTCGATCACCCTCAATTTTTGCATCATCTGTCG
>CAYHSB010000038.1:0-11799 GCA_964359185.1 uncultured Chitinophagales bacterium | reverse complement strand
ACATGCCTAGAAAAAAGAAGAAGTCTCTGCAAATTCCGGACTGCAAGCACTTTTCCGGCTATAAACCGTGCTTCCCTTATACGGACTGTCTTGACGAGTGCGTGGACAACGTCCCTCGGGGGAAGAGGATCCTCATCATAAACCTCGACGCAATGGGACACGTCCTCGTTACGACTTCTCTTCTTTCTTCGATCAAGCGAAAGTTTCCGAGGAGCCGCATCTCGTGGATCACCCTGGCAAATGCCGCACGCCTTCTCGAGAATAATCCCTACCTCGACGCTGTGTACATCTGGAATCCCGAAAGCTGGCTTCGTCTTCAGGCGATGAAGTTTGATGTCGTGATGAATGTGGACAAGTCCCCGCACGCGTGTGCTTTCATGATGGGATTGAGGGCAAAAGAAAAGTTAGGATTTGGGATGAATGTGGAGGGCGTCATTGTCCCGCTGAACAGAGAGGCAGAATATTTGTATCGGCTCGGCCTTGACGACGAGCTGAAGTTTCGAACGAATCAGAAAACTCTTCCGGAAATTCTCCATGAGACTTTCAAACTGAAGTTCAAGCGTGACGAGTATGTTTTAAATTTGACAACAGAGGAGCAAGCGTTCTGCGAGAGCTACAAGACGGAAGTTGGTATCGTGCGTGAGGATTTCGTGGCTGGATTCAATACAGGCTGCTCTCCTCTCTATACGAATAAGAAGATGACCATCGATCAGCATGTGAGTCTCATCGATCGGTTATCCTCAGTAGATAGGGTTAAGATTCTTCTGTTAGGCGGACCGGAGGACACGGAACGAAACGCCGAGATCTCCCGCATCGTGGGTGACAAAGTCATTTCCACGCCGACTCGCGACGGGATTCGCCGGGGGATCTGTTATGAAAATCTCAGTGATCTCGTCGTCTCAGGAGACACCTTCGGTATGCACCTTGCCATCGCTCTCAAGAAGTACGTGATTGTCTGGTTCGGCGTGAGCTGTTGGAGTGAGATTGAGCTGTATGGCAGAGGAGTGAAGCTTATCCCCGAGGGCCTCGAGTGTTCTCCGTGCTGGAAGCACGAGTGTCCGTACAACCTCGAGTGTATCCATTTGGTTGATCTGGATAGAATCTTAGAGGAAACATTGAGGTTCAAGAAGGAGCGAATTGGCACATTAAGAGTTACGTCTCTCGATGCATGATCAACTTTGGCAAGACTGCGATCCGGCGTGGTGCTATCCTTTGCTCAACGGCTCATGCGAAAGAACGTTAAGAACTGCACGAGAAGCGCACAATCATTGCAGTCACTGCAAACCTTGCGCTGTGGACAGTTGACAAGCTCGGCGTCAATGAAGTCTATGGCAGTGGTTGAGGATTCTTGACTTACCGTCCGTGGCTGCCTTTTATCACCTCGCTTGTCAGTCCGTCCCTTCGCATCTTGTATCGGAATGAACATTCTCCTTTCCAATTCCACTGATATCTTTGCCGGCGGTGAGGACTACGTCTTTACTCTTGCACGGCATTTAGCGAAGCGTGGCCATCACATCTGGGTTTCCTCCCATCCGGGACACTTGCTTCTCAGAAAGTGTGAAGCAGTGGGAGTCGATACGGTTCCGATTGCATATACCGGAATGTCTCGCGTGTTTGGTGTCGCTGGAGAACTGAGGCGCGAACTTCGAAGACGCTCGATCCAGATTATCCACAGCAACGCAAATTACGACCGAACCTGTGCCGCAATTGCCGCTGCATTTTCTCCTGTGCGTCATATAGCGACCGTCCACAGTGCTCATTCCATACAACACAACCTTACTCATTATCTACGGAATAGGTTTGGGACTGCTCATTTCATCGCCGTTGCCGAAGCAGTGAGGACTGTCTTGGTAGAGGAAGATAATATAGATGTCTCCCGGATCACGGTTATCCCGCCCGGTGTGGAGAATGACGAAGAGGATTTCATTGCAAGAGCGAGAGAGAAAACCCGCGCCGAACTCGAAGTCGCCCCAGGCACCATCGTGATTGGAAATGTTGCCCGACTGGTTCCGTTTAAAGGACACAAGTATCTTCTGCAAGCCATTGCCGAACTGGTGAGGGCTCGCAATAATGTGTTGTTTCCTATTCTCGGTGATGGAGAGCTTATGGATGATCTGAAGGAGCAAGCAACTGGCCTGGGAATCGACAAATATGTACGCTTCATGGGCTTCCGCGACAATTTGAACGAATTCTATCCAGCGTTTGATATTTACTGTCACTCGTCTATTGAGCTCGCAGAGGAGGCGTCCCCCATCGCTATTCTCCGGGCCCTGGCAACCCGGTTACCGGTGGTCAGCACCAAGGTAGGGGGGATCGGGATGATGGTGATCGACGGTGTGTCTGGATTCCTGACGAAGCCTGAAGATCCGCGTGCATTTGCCGAGGCCCTGCTTCGAGTCATGAACAATAAAGACCTGCGCCTCTCGATGGGAAAGGCATCGTTTCACCTATTCCTGAAGAAATTTCAGGCCTCTGCAATGGCAGAACAAGTAGAACATATCTATGCTCAAGTGATCAAGGCTCAGACCCCTCACTGAACCATTCTTGCTTCGAGATATCAAGCCGATAAACGTTCCTTAGCCACAGACTGCGAAAATCCGGAGCATCGAAATAATAGTTCTTAGAAAATTCTTGAAAGAGGTGCTCAGTGCAAAGATACAATAACTGCGACCAGGTTAGTAATCAACAAAATACGCAGCTTGGGAATTCGAACGAATCCCCCTACCGCGCGTTCTCACCTAATGAGCTCAGAATCCTTAGGCCATTTCTCTTTGCGAATCACTCAAATAGGAGTAGGACCCTTGTAAGGAGTCATTCTTTCTCTCTTGTCCTTGCTTCACTGATCGTCTGCGTAACCACTACGGCGTTTGGTCAGCAGCAGAGCACAGTGCTCGCAAACATGGATTCAGTGCGCGAGGTCCTACTCAAGACAGATGCCCACTTCAGCGAGACCTCTGTTGAAAAGGGAACAGTTGATGCGTTCCTCTCCTACATAGCAGAGGATGCGGTGCTACTACCGATGGGAGGAAATCCGGTGAAAGGTAGAGAGAATATCCGAAAACATCTCTCGCAGGGGTCGTCGGGATCAGTACTCTCCTGGCAACCACTGCAAGCGGAGGTTGCCAACTCAGCCGATCTAGGCTACACCTACGGAACGTACGAAGTGAGATTGATTGGACAGGACGGGAAGCCGACGACCAGATACGGGAAATATGTGACCGTCTGGAGGAGGCAACCAGATGGGTCGTGGAAGTTTATTCTCGACATCGGAAACCAGAGTCCTCCGCCAGAGCCTGCGAGAAACAAGGATTGAATCGGCGAATTTCGTATCCCCAACCTAAGGAGGTGCCCAAGAAGTCCCATCTGGTTTCAGGTAGCATCCAGCCCATTTGTAAGTGATTCTCTGTTCCTGCCGGGGAGCGCGAGGACGCTGAGGACTGCGTGAAGCCCGTTCTCCACATCAATCCCCCCAAGTGCGCATTTCTTTGGGTCAATCTTGCATTCTTTCTGGCAAAAACTTTCTGCTGGTAGATGAATATCCGACTTTTTCCCTGAGGCCCCCAAAGCGTAGGCAAACAGGCAGGGAGCAGAGTGAACAGAGAAACCGCGGGCACCTTCAGAGTTGCCCCGATATGCATTGGGCCTGTGCTCTGGGAGAAGCCGTAGTAGAAGTGAACGCTCATCGTGTTTAACTGACGAAAGCTCAACTTAGCGATAAAGTTGATGAGCTTGGTTGCACGGAGTCGCGAAGACAACATCACCTAATCCATCAGTCCAGACAACTAGAATCCGGTTATGTCCCGCCATAGAGAATGTAGCGTTTCGTCTCGAGCAGCCGTTTGTATCTGCTCGAAGCAACTTCCTCCACGCTCGACAGTCCGGCAGTTTTCACGGGTCTGTCGGCGGAGTTTTTCTCAATGATAATGAAAACTCTTTTGCGCTCTGGCGTGCTTGCCATCCAGTCTCTCAAGGAATCGACTCTGTCTCGACTCATCTCCAAGAAAAGTATGTCCTTTTTCCATCCACAGTTCACGCCGTCAAAGTGGTATGCGAGCTGCGGATTCATCCCACCCGTGTAGTGGGGGGTGTGGAGATAGAGAATCTCCCTGTGAGGAGCCTGATTGACCAGTGTCGCAAGCTCTCTTGCTCCATCGACGTAGTCATCATCCTTGACGAAGGTGACTTGGAAGAACAATGAGGCCAATGAGATGAGGAGTACAGCTGGCACAAGGTATTTCAAGAGCGCAGCTCGAACAGCCTCTTTGCGCCAAACAAGCACCAGGACGACGAGAACGGCAGCCAACAAAATTAGGAATTCAACCATCGAGAGGGGGATCGCGGATGGGAGCTTGAAACCTGCGATTGACTGAACAAAACCCTTTAGCGCCAATCGGATGTCATCGAAAAAAGACCACACGACCGAAATACCCACTGCCAGCAGTAGGAAAGTCGTGGTCTTCCGATCAAACTCATTAGACTGGAGTTTCTCGAGTGTACGCGCTGTTAGCAGCGACAATGGTATCAGCATCGGGAGTGTGTAGTTTACGACCTTTGTTTGAAGAACGCTGTAGACGGAGAAGACGATCACAAACCAAAGAGCGGCAAAAAGGTCCTGCCGGGTAAAGTTTACTTGATGCTTCCTTTTCAGCAGATGGACCACAAGCACAAGAACGTAACTGAACCCAAGGACCGAGAGCGGAAACCGCACAAGAAGCTGATTGAGGAAATAGAAGTACCCTAGTTCCTTCACATTCGTCCCAAGGCCTCTCGCCACACTTCGAAGGCTACCGACGACGTGAGGGAGAAAAAACCCGCCTTGTAAGTCATAGTGATGTCTCAGTTCCATATAGACGTACCACGGAAAAACAATGGCCATGCCAATGACGACATAGGCGATCGGGGCTACCCATGGTCTCTTTCTGCCTTGGTTATTAGAAGACGTTCTTATCAGAAAGAGACTGAACATGATTGGTACTGCGAGAACTCCAGCAACGCTCTTGCTCGCCAGACTCAATCCAAAGGAAACTCCGGCAAGGAATAGCCACCACCAGCGTATGGTATCCAGGTAGCGAAGAAAGAAGTACAGTGAGGTTAGCAGGAAAAAGAGATAGGCTAGATCAAGTTGTCCCTGGCGGCTGTAGAATGTAAAGAGAGGGTTTGTCCCGAGAAGCACCGCCGCAACAAAGCCGACTGTCTTGCTGGCCAGATGCTTGCCGAGCAGGTAAGCGACGAAGATCAAACCGCAGCCGAAGATTGCGGACCAGAGACGAGTGGTGAAGTTCGTGATGCCGAGCAGTTTGTATCCGACTGCGGTCAGCCAGACGAAGAGAGGAGGATGGGAAGCCGAGTAGAGTCCGCCGACGGAGTGGTTCGATTGATCAAGCCAGTCACCGAAGGTGGCGACCGATTTCGCGCGGACGGCGTAGAGCGCCTCGTCCCATTCTTGTATCTCTCCAAATCCGAGGTTCACAAATCTCAAGAGACCGACGAGAAGAAGAGGCGCGACGACAAACGACCGCTTGTTCAGGAGGTCATCGAGAATTGGAGGTTTCATAATTTCTTAAGTTCTTCCACCTTCATGACTAATTTCGCTCCTTCTTTCTCCCAAGTATAGCGCTTTGAAGTTTCAATGCAATTGCTTAACAGGGTCTTGTAGAGATCTGGATCCGTGAGGATCCGTCGTACCGCACTCTCTACTTCTTCCTTATCCTCGGGATTGACACAAATGCCAACACCATTCGACTCGACGAAACGCCTGATCTCTGGAAAACTACTTGCCACCACAGGGATGCCCGCGGCTACATACTCGAACAATTTGTTCGGCAAAGAGTGGTAATAGCTTGTCCCGTAGTTCTCGATCAGGCAAAGCCCGATGTCGGCGCCTGCCGTGTAATGCAAAAGTTCACTCACGGGAGCGGCTTCAAGGAGAAACACTCTCCCATGCAGCCTTTCCTGCTCAATTGTTCTGACAATTTGATCTCTTAAGTTTCCCTCTCCCAGAAACACCAGCACGGCATTGTCAATTTTCTTGATGGCTGAAAGCGAGACGAATATCCCTCTACCTTCTTGAAGTCCACCCTGATAGAGAATGATTTTCTTGTCCGATGGGATGGAAAGAAGTTCTCGGAGGCGATCGGATTTTTGGATTTCCTGCCTCGGCGGGCAGTTGAGCAGAGTTGTCGGCTTCGAAATGTGATAACGCTCAGCGATGATGTCGGCGAGAGCATCGTTCACAGTAAACACAACGTGAGCAGAAGGAATAATCCTCCTTTCGATGTAAGACCAGAATCGCTGCATAAGCTTTCGGCGCCGCAGCGCAGCTATGGCAGAATAGAGCTCTCTGGAATCATAGAGCAGTCTTGCATGTCGAAATCTTGCAGCGACGTATGCAAGCGGTAACGAGTAGAGATCGGATGCAAAGTAGCAGTTCGCACCAGATTGGATCGTGGGTCGCAGCGCCTTCAGATAAAATGAGAGAAATTGGAACTTCTTCGACGAACTAGGAGGGACGGGAATTGAGATCACGCTGATGCCCGAATGCTCGCTCCTTTGGCTCCTCACACCCACCGTGACTGCAGAAACTCGGTAGCCGCCCGAAGAGAGAGTCTTCGCACACTTGAACAATCGTGAGTCATACTGCATGTCTCCAAAGAAAGTGAAGCAGATGTGGAAAGGCTGCGGCATTAACTCTGAAGGCGACGAGTGAGGGTTTAGAATTCTACCTCAAGCGAAATCGTGTGGCCGTTGTTCATATCTTGCGACTGAGGACTGAAGCCGTAATCAAGTTTGAGGAAATCTTTCCGGATCCCTAACCCAGCAGTGAATCCGCGAGTCTCATACCCAAAGAGATATCCTAGCCGAAACGAAACCATCTCCTGATAGTTCACCTCTGCGCCTGTGTGGAGATGTGTTCTGTCTTCCCGAAAAACCCTCACCAAATCAGCCCCAACCGTTAGCGTGGAATGAACGAAGTCAAGTTCCCGAGTATAGGCAGACCCGAGACGAAAGAGGGATGGGAGTTTGATTTTTTCGTCTCTCAGGCTTCCCATCGAACCGAAATTGCTTCCTACCAAGGCAAATCTTAGCCCATCAATTGACGGCTTGTAGGTCACACCGAGGTCAAAAGCAACTCCAGACGCTTCGTCCACAAAGATTTTCTCATAGAGAAACTTAACGCTGCCTCCAACGTTCAAGGAGGAGTTGACTCTCGCGGCGAACGAGACGCCGCCGGCAAAATCGTGACTTGAGAAAGTTCCTTCCGGAGGTCCGGGACGTGTTCTTAGTTGAATATCCCCGATGTTTGTCGTTAGTATTCCTAGACCTACTGCGAAATCATCAAAGGGAATATTCACTCCCAGAAACTCTGTTCTCACATCTTGAACCCACTCCTTATGCATGAACAGGAGGTTGGCTTTCGTTGCTTCGATGAGACCAGAAGGATTGTAATACGTTGCCGAGGCATCGCTCGCGATTGCAGCGTGGGTTTCACCCATCCCGATAGAACGGGCGCCAACCCCAAGCTTTAGAAAAGAGAGACCACTCTGGCCAAGCGCGGCGTGGGCGCACAGCAACGAAAGCAAGAGTGCGATGGGAATGCAAGATTCTCCGTATGGACGCCTTCCGCGCAATTTCGCACTCACCTTTATGTCAGTCGATGAAACGGTCATTTCCTTTGTGAAGATTGGTGATCAGAAGCCGAATGAAATCGAGAGGACGCTTGTCCCTCCACCTGAAAATGGCTCGAATACATAAGCATATGTCAATGAGGGGGATAAGCCGTCGAATCCCTTCTTCAACGTGAATCCAAGTGACGGTTTGACTCCGTTTGAATTCTTCTCTGTTTGAATTCGGTCAATCCCCCCACGCAAAGTGAAGAACTCTGTTGCAACGATCTCTGTCCCAGCCCGGATTATCGTTGTGCCTTTGTTACTGCTCTCTAAGTCGATTGCTATGATTCCCCGGTCATCGGGAAGGCGGTATGAAACCCCGATTCTCCGAAGAAGAGGAAACAATTCAGTAGTTGTATTTCCGTTTCTTCCAAAGAGCTTCGAGGTGTCCCAACGATACTTTGTGTTGATTTCCTGCACGGCTGCGCCTACACTGATCGACTCCGTCACCTTGTAGAGAGCGCCTACGTCAAGACCGACTGTTGTTGATGTTGCGTCACGGAAAAGATTATTGTAGTAGAGCTTCGCTGCAACTCCCACAGAGATTTGGTCTGAAAATCTATTGGAGAATGCGAAGAAGAACTGATATTCGGATGTAGAATAGTCTGCAGTGTGCTCGCCGTCGCTGTCCCTTCCATCGATATTACGGACACCCGCATAAATAAGACCGACAGAAAGCCCCGCCGTCGGTCGAATCGGTTGGGTGTAGCTGAGGAAACTTAAGCGACGGTCGAGTGCGAGGAAGCTGTATGTCGCGTTCACTGATCGCTGCTCAGCAAACGCGGGCAACGCGGGATTGTAGTAGGAAGCGACATCATGAGACGTGATAGCCGTCAGAGCGTTACCCATTCCAATACCTCGCGCGCCGAAACCCACTCGAGAAAAGCTCCCAGGGGAGCCAGCCAGTTGCGCGTATAAGATTTGTGGAGAGATCATGCAGAAAACAAACAGCAAGCCAGTTTTCTTCAAATGGTATCCCCAGACTATGATAATGATTCTCTAAACGTCGCAGCTACTGAAGTACGATCACCTTTCCCCACGCAGGCGAGTCGGAGACAGTTTCAACCTTGTAGAAGTACACTCCGTTGGCTACCTGAGTTCCCTGATCGTCGCGGCCATCCCATATCTCATCATGCTCGACATTCCCAGTACGTGGTGCTTGCCGAAGAAGAGTGCGCACCAAATTCATTCCAAAATCAAATATCTGTATTTTCACATTTGAATTCTTACCTTCAGTAGTGTAGTGAAATCGGACCACCTCGTCATCCGGGGAAAACGGATTCGGATATGCATACGTCTTTGACCCAGAACCAACGGGCTGGTAAGTTCGCAGCACTTGCCAGGTTTGCCCGAAGAGGTGAGTGTTGTCATCAATCGTACTTGCTATTCCATCGTTGCTCGCAATCCAGATGGTGGTGCCTTGCACACTGACCGCAAAGACGGCCTGAGTCGTAAAACGCTGCCGACTCATAGGGTCGACAATAACCGATGCTCTGTTCCACGAACGTCCATCATCATCCGTGCGATAGACCCCCTCATCTGTAGCGATGTAGATAATGCTGTCTTTGAAGGCAAAGTCGTATGCCTTGATGTCGTGCAGCAGGTTGTGCCATGATGTGCCGCCGTTCTCTGTGTAACTTACACCATAGCGATCCCTGTTCGCTTCAGTTTGCCAATTTGTCGTCCAGATTCTCCGCTTTCCCCTGTAGCGCTGCTCCTTGATGCGAATTACCCAGTTACCCAAGATTGACGAATCTTGATTCTGCTGATTAAACTTGAGCCAGCTCACGCCACCGTCAGTTGATTTGTTAATACCACCAGCCGTTCCAGTCCAAATCTCTGAGTCGGAGGAAGCAAGAACAGAGAATGCGCGAAAATTCAGGTGTTGTCTGGGGTCGATCGAGAAGCCTAGTGTGTCAGTTGGCGAAACCTTTTTGAGACTGTCTGGTGGGAGAACGATGCGCTGCCAGGTCTGTCCATTGTCAGTGCTTTTCCGCAGGCCGCTAGCGAAGCTTGAGATCCAGACCGTTCCACGTGACAATGAGATACCAAAGGTTACGTTTTGCTCTGGAACTGTGACTGGAAGAATCCGCATCCGATTGATCCCAAACTGGATGATGCTGTCGGATTGCGCATCCGTCACCTGTGGGAGGTGGTGCCAGATTCGTCCTGCATCCAGTGAATACGTCAATCCGCTGCCTGTCTGAACTGCATCGTTGTTGACGGTCTTCTCAAACCCGGTCGAAGCCCAGATCGTATTACCCTGAATCGCGACTGCGAAAATACCTAGGTTCGCAAACTCTGGCACTCCTCGAAAGTTTTCCCATGTTTGACCTCGATTCGTGGTTCGTGCCAGGCCCTTGTTGCTTCCCAGCCAAACGGTGTCGCCAACAACTCGAATGTGCGATACAGAATTGCTCGGGATGAAAGGTGAGAGCTGACTCTGTCCAAAAACAGTGCATGCGCTGAGCAAGAGTGCGACCGTCGCTGTGAGAGAATTCTTGAAGCTGGGCAGTCTCATCGTACAGTTATCCTGTGAATGGTGATGTTGCTCGCAGCTCCCGAGCGGTCGGTGGCCTGAAATTCAAATCGATAGGTACCTTTTGCAGCCGTTGGAGGCAACTGAATAGTAAGCGTATATACACCATCCCCTTTAAAGGAATCTCCACTCCTAATGTCTGGCTGGAAGATAACCTTTTCGCTCCCGTCATCATACATCTCAAACGGATTACCAGTCGATGGTGAGCCATCTGGTCGAAAGGAATTGAAGAAGACCTTCTGGATGTCACCCTGGCCGTCGGGATCAGTTGCTCTCACGGAGAGTTTCAGCAGGACAGTCGAGCTCCCTACTGAGACAGTGTCAGGAGAGCTAAGTTCAGAAACGAGAGGTGGCCGATTAAGCCGCAAGATGGTCATTGAGCTGCTGAGCAAGTTGCTCATCAAACCAGCTCCGTCAGATGCCGCAGCGTCGATCCGGAAATCCCCAACGTCAGACCGCACGATCTTGAAGGAGATCAAACCCGTAAAAGTTCCATCAGCTGCCGTGACGTCGGGAGCTTTCCCATCGTCATGTAGCTGTGCGTCCTGGATCAGTGTTTGACTTGCAGGTCTGAAGATCCGTGCCGTGACTTCCTTCACATCTGACAGGCCTTCAGGATCAGAGACCTGAGCGGAGGCCATCAGCTTGATGGTGAGCGAGTCTGTGGGCAACCTTTGGGGGCCGACATTGATCGTATCCGTGTTAATAGCGGTCGGAGAGACGACAAGTCGCGAGAGGAAGGGTGGAAGATGAAAAGGATCAACGATGGTATCCTCGTCCGTCTGACACCCTACAATTGCTAGCATTGCCAGGACCAACAAAGATCGCGTCATCACGCCAGTTTCGAGATAAAAAAACCGAGTCTCGCTTTTCCGAAGACGGTGGAAACCGAGAACCCGGTCAGCATCTGGTGACTCATGCGCAGAGTAGTTGTCGAGGCTCATCGAACTGGATATCATCAATTCGTCAGGTTCTTCGAAGCCGAAACAACTATTCTATAGCATCACCGAGAGAAGTATTCGAGAAGTTAACTGGAAGTAAAATACTAAAAAGGGCTCAAATTGTCAACAGATTCTTTCGTCAGAGAGGGGCATTGATCGGAGTCGGAGAAAAGGAGAGGATGAATATTGCCAGTGCTGTCCAGCCCATCAGCATACGATTCGGGCTCAACTCTTCTGAGTCCGATATCGAGGGATGATCAAGCTTGATTACGAAGAAAAGAATGCCAGCCCACAGAAGCCAACCGGGCCAACCAATTGCCACGCTAATCCCCAAGGTCGGAAGCACGCCTGCCAACCCGGAGGCTAGAAGCAGAGCAAATGCTGTCCTCGCAACGATGCGATGCCTGTTTCCAAACATGGCATACGTGATATGTCCGCCATCAAGTTGCCCCACGGGGATGAGGTTCATTGCCGTCACCAAAAGCCCGAACCAGCCAACGCAAAGAAATGGATAGTGGTAAATTTCGTCCATCGGTGGAAGATATCCGTTGGCGAAACTTTTTGAAAGAAAGGAATAAAGCAAAGTGTTCCCAAAGGTCAGGGGTTGTCCTTGCGCTTTGATTCCCAGGGCATATTCAGGGTGGATCGAGAA
>CAYHSB010000037.1:0-11829 GCA_964359185.1 uncultured Chitinophagales bacterium | reverse complement strand
AGGCGGACGCGAAGATCCCATTTAAGTGCCTTGCACGAGTCGATCTTCTCTTAAGAGAAAACACCATCGAAGATCTGCAGGAGGCGGGTTGTGACAGAGTCTGGATTGGAGCTGAATCAGGCTCACAAAAGGTACTCGATGCGATGGAGAAAGGAACCACCGTGGAACAGATTCGGCAGGCGACGCAGCGACTTCATGAACATGGAATGCGTGTTGGCTTCTTCCTCCAATTCGGATACCCGGGCGAAACGAGAGAAGACGTTGACATGACATTGGGCATGGTGAAGTCTTGCAAGCCAGATGAAATCGGAGTCTCGGTTTCATATCCGTTGCCTGGGACAAAATTTTATGAGACCGTGAAGAACATGCTGGGTGAAAAGAAGAATTGGATTGACAGTCAGGATCTCGCTTTGCTCTTTCCGGGAAGATATGTGCCAGATTTCTACAGAGTTCTTCACAAGGTTGTGCATAAGGAACTCCGAATGGATCAGGGTTTCTCAGCGATAAAGGAATTATGTCTTCGTCCGTGGGAGATCAAAAAGGCGAAGCTACGTAGGATGATCCTGACCCCATACTATATTCTAACGCTCCTTTACCAAAAATTCTTGCTAAGAAAACTTGAAAGTTTTTCCAAATCCACAAGAAGTCTTTCACAATTTCAAGCGTCTCAAATCGCAGCAGTTGAATAGACAAAGGAGGGAAGAACAATGAGACCGCAATCGCTCATTTTTGCCGCTGCTGCTCTGATGATTTGTTTATGTGGAACTCCTGCGAGAGTTCTCGCACAGGAAGAGCAAAAGGCCGAGCAATCCGATACAGCAAAGCAGGTGATTGTCAACAATTATTACTACGGTGTGTATCCATATTGGTCGTACCCTATTTATCCACCTCTGTATGGTTACCATTATCCGCGATCCTTTGTGGGCTTCTCTGTCTTTGTTCCACTTAATCGTCACGTCTTCGGACACCGTTTCCCTCATTTGCGCGGATACGGATTTGGAAGGCATTTTGGTCACTTCCGCAGTCCGGGCATTCGGTCCGGCGGCGGCCGAATGCGTTATTAGTCTCCACCGCACAATTCCCGATCACCGAGAATGGATCTCCTCCTGACGCACGGATATTTCCTGAACGAGGACGAGGCAGAGAAGCGTATCATGAAGCCCTACTCTCCGCTGGGTATTCTCTACCTCTCTGCCTATTTGAAGTCAAGGGGCCTTGATATCGAAATTTTCGACTCAACGTTTCGTTCAAGAAAAGAATTCTTCGATCTGATCGACAGGATCAGGCCGAAACTGGTCGGGATTTACTGCAATCTGATGACAAAACTGAATGTCCTTGAGATGGTCAGGTATTGCAAGGCTCGAGGTTCGATGATCATCGTTGGCGGCCCCGAACCACGCTATTATGCGAAGGAATTTATCGAGCATGGCGCAGATGTAGTTGTGCGCGGCGAGGGCGAGTTGACCCTCGAGGAACTGGTCGCTCACTTGCAGGAGAACGGTCTGACTTCGATGCGACACATCGCTGGAATCACGTATCGAGAAGCGGATGGCAGAATCATCGACACCCCCGAGCGTGCAATGATCAGAGATCTTGACATGCTGCCCTTCCCCGACCGTGAGTCCATCAACATCGCGGAGTACATGGAGACGTGGCGAACGCATCACGGGATGGGATCTGTTTCCCTGATATGCGCAAGAGGATGTCCATTCCATTGCCGTTGGTGCAGCAGGGCCGTGTTTGGTGAAACCCATCGGCGCCGGTCGGTTAAGTCCGTCGTAGATGAGATCGAGTTTCTCCTTGCCCGATATAAACCAGACATGCTGTGGTTTGCCGACGACGTGTTTACCATTCATCATAGGTGGTTTCTTGATTTCTACAGAGAGATGAAAGTGCGGAACCTTCGGGTCCCCTTTGAGTGTATCTCTCGCGCTGATAGACTAAACGAGGAAGTCTTGAAATGCATGGCAGAGATCGGCTGTTTTCGAGTTTGGTATGGCTCAGAAAGCGGCTCACAGCGTATCCTCGATTCTATGGAACGCGGAGTGACGTTAGAGCAGATTCGTCATGTGACAAAGGTGGCGAAAGGGGTAGGCATACGGACGGGAGTATTTGTAATGTTAGGGTATTCGGGCGAAAAGATAGCAGACATAGAAGAAACAATCGAGCATTTGAAAATCATAGCCGCGGATGAATTCCTCACTACGGTAGCCTACCCAATCAGAGGGACACCATTCTATGAAGACGTCGAGTCAAGGCTAATCGAACGGCAGCCGTGGCACAAGAGAACAGATCGGATGCTGTCTGTGCAGGGTCGGTACCCAGATGTGTTCTACTGGTTTGCAAACCGTCGGCTTGTGAATGAGGTCAACTTTCACCGGATGAGCAAGAACGGCAAACTCAAGAACGTTCAGCTTGGGAAGATGTTTGCAAAGGCGAAGATCGCGCAATTCGGTATGCAGATTACAAGCAAGTTCTGAATGGGACCTGAGAACATCAGCGAAGTCGCTCTCGCATTTGATGCCGCCGCTGCCGACTATGACTCGGACTTTGGCGCGAACCCAATTGGAAGATGGATGCGGGAACGCGTGTGGGAGACGTGCTTGGAGGTTTTCAAAGCTGGCGATATTGTACTCGACCTCGGTGCCGGGACAGGCATCGATGCTCTCTTTTTGGCGCGTCATGATGTCTCAGTCCACGCTGTTGATGTCTCGGCAAAAATGATCGAGCGGTTGTCTGGCAAACTAGCTGGAGATGACGACACTCTAAGGGTCACGTACGGGGTTCTTGGAATGGAGTCATTGGGGCAACTGTCTGAATCGAGATACGACGGGGCTCTGTCGAACTTCGGAGCTCTAAATTGTTTACAAGACCTGTCAACTGTTGCTCAAAGTCTCTCAAGTGTGCTCAAGCCGGGAGCATCATTCGTTGCTTGTACGATGGGGAAATTCTGTCTCATTGAGACCCTCGTTTTCCTTCGGCGAGGGAAAATGAGGCAGGCCTTCCGACGCACCGGCCTCGATGCGCGTGCGGCTGAGGTGGCAGATCAGACTATAAGGGTCTACTATCACTCACCTGGTAAATTAGTCTCCTTCTTCTCACCCTTCTTCGACCTGGAAGGCGTTTACGCCCTTGGCGTATGTCTACCACCTTCGTGGAGTCCAGGTCTGGTAGCAAGGAAGAAAGCAATCTTTGCCACTCTGAAAACGATTGACCGTCATGTTGGAGCTTTACCACTCTTCAGAACCATGGGAGATCACTTTGTGGTGCAACTTCGTCGGAAGCGGAGATTATGAATTTCAAGGCCTTTCTGAATACGGTCTCCGAGAAAGTGTACACGCTGCCGATTGTTATTTTGTATGTTACGGAGGCGTGCAATCTCAAGTGCACTATGTGCTCCTACAGAGAGAGACTTCCCAGCGAATTAAGCCTTGATGAAATAGCGGATCTTGCAATCAAACTCCAGGAATTTGGATTGAGAAGGGTCGTATACTCAGGCGGAGAACCACTCCTTAGGCGAGACTTCCCTGCCATCTGTAAAGTTTTTCGCAGTGGAGATGTCAAGCAGACTCTCCTGACAAATGGACTTCTCCTCGAGAAGCGAATTAGGGAGGTTGCGTCTTTTTTAGATGAACTAATTGTTTCGCTGGATGGTGCTACTGATTTAGTTCACAACGAAATACGTGGGGTTAATTCATTCGGTACGATATTGCGAGGCATCCGGCGAGTGAAGGAGTCGAATCCACAGACTCGGTTAGCATTGAGGATGGTAGTTCAGAAAAAGAACTTTCGGGAGATACCGGGTATCATTGAACTTGGGTTGAGCCTACGAGTGCATCGTGTCTCTTTTCTCGCTGTTGATGTCCTCTCGGGAGCATTCGCCCGTGATCGCCTTCCAATGGATGCCAGAAATGGTTTGCAGCTCAATCTACATGAGGCCCAAGAGCTTCGGGAGATTGTCTCGGAGCTAAGGAGGAAAAACGGAGATCTGTTCGCTTCAGGGTTCATAGCAGAATCGCCGGCAAGGCTCATGCAGATCGCAGATTATTTCGAGGCACTCAGTGATGGAAAAGATTTTCCACGCGTTCTATGTAATGCTCCGAGGGTTTCTGCGGTCATTACATCAGCTGGTGATCTCCTCCCCTGCTTTTTTCTCCCAAAAGTTGGGAATGTTCGGGAGGAGAAGATCTTGAGCCTTTTGAACTCCCTGCCGATGATGGAGGTTCGACGGGAGGTTCGGGCGTACTCCTTGGAGAGATGCCATACATGCGTTTGCAGCTTGAATATCCAGCCTCTTATGGCGTTGGCTAACTCTTTCTAGATCTGCTGATAACAGCTAATGGCATAATTCTCTTCAAGACTGGGGTCGGCAGGTGCGTCTTGCAACGCCAGAAGACTTCCTAGGCTTAGTTGACAGTTGGTTATCCTCTAGTGATTTGAGAAGCGTAAAGAGAGACGAAAGTGCAACCATCACCTTTCCCATTGACAAGAATCATTTTCGTCCTGATCCTCCTGGGCTGTCAAGCTTATCTTCTTCTCAGCATTCTTCGCTATCTGAAGGCTAAGCAAAGTGCCAGATGGACCAGGGTCGTGACTTGGGTCCCCTTTGTGTTGTTTAACTTGCCGGTCTTTTTTCTGACCTTCTTTCGGCCGCCAAAGTTACTCTTCACTGAATTGATGACGTGGGTGGCCGTATATCCCTTCTATGTCTGGCAGTTCTCCGGTTTTATCATCTTTCTTCTCCTAATTATCGGCAAGATTATCAAGCTCCCTTTCACTGGCTTACGTTACCTCCTAGAGAGACTCCCGGCGACGAGCGAGAAGCTGGTTGCGATCGAAAACGATGAACGATTTCAAAAGTTCGATCGTTCACGCCGCGCCTTTCTTCGAACGACACTATGGGGATGCTCGGCGTACGTGGTCTTGGGATCTAGCTATGGCGTCTACCTTCGGAACAAATATGAGGTTGTTGAGAAACAGCTCCGAATTAAAAACCTTCCGCAGTCACTCACTGGCTTGAACGTTGGGTTAATCAGCGACATACATTCTGGGGCATACATGTCGAAGGAGGAGATCGATGAATATGTGAGAGCGTTGATGTCCTTCAAGCCCGATATTATTTTCGTTCCAGGTGATTTTGTTACTATCCTCCCCAGTGAGATTTACCCTGTCATCGAATCCCTGAGCAACTTGAAGGCACCGCTCGGAGTATACGGCTGTCTGGGAAACCACGAGTTCTACTCACGTGCCCCAGATGATATAACAAAGCGCCTCGAAGATGCTGGGGTGAAGATGCTTCGTAATGAAAACATAACAATAGATATCCGGGGGAACAAAGTCGCACTGATCGGTATCGATGACCTCGGCCACGGGGACAATTTTCCTGCAGCTATGCAAGGTGTTTCTTCTGACCAGCTCAAGATTCTCATGTCGCACAAGCCTTACTTTTTCCCGAAGGCAGCAGAGGCCGGGATCGATTTAGTCCTCTCAGGTCATACTCACGGTGGCCAGGTAGTCTTTGTAAAAGTCGGTGACTTCGCACTCGCCCCAGCAACGTTCGTCTCAAAATATGTTGCTGGTCTCTATGACATTGGAGACTCCCTGATGTATGTCAGTCGCGGGGTTGGTACGATCGGGGTACCGTTCAGAATCAACTGTCCACCGGAAATCACACTCCTTACGCTCACATAGATTCCGGTGCTCTGAGCCGGTCAAACCAATGATGGGGCAAGATGCAAAGAAGTCGAACGTATACTGAAGAATCGCTATCATACTCCCCATGGGTGAAGAGCTCTGGCCCTGAGAAGATACTAATTATCCGGTTCCACGCTCTTGGGGATGTTGCAATCACTCTGCCCACCTGTACTGCGTTGCGGGAAAAGTGGCGAGACACGAGAATAGATTTCATAACCAGTGGACCGTGCGCAGGACTTCTCAATGCTCTGGAGATTTTCGATAACGTCTACATCTTCCGTCAATCCAACGATAGGAGGGCGCGGTTTGCAGAAGCAATCCGCCGGGGTTTCGATTCTCAGAGGACGAAATATGATGTCATCGTCGACTTGCAGAGGAACTGGGTCAGCCGCCTCATTCGTCGAGTGGCTATGCCAAAATCCTGGGGAGAGTTCAATCGTTTTGCTCCAAGGCCAGCAGGTGACCGCGTTCTTGAGACTTTCCACAAGATAGGCTTCACTGATCTTGTTCCATCGTATCAGATGAGAATCAAAGGAGAAACTCGAGAGGCCGCGAGGAATATCTTGATGGATTATGGATGGGACGGGGAGGGAAGGTTAGTTGTGTTAAATCCCGCAGGTCTGTGGGAGACCCGAAACTGGCCGCTGGCCAATTATGTGGAGCTCGCAGGGTTCTGGTCAGAGCATGAGCAGGTAAAGTTCCTGTTTCTCGGCACGGATCGGCTCTTTGGCAAAGCGAGATATCTCACTGAGCAACTCGGCGATTCAGCAGTCAATCTCGTAAACAAGACCTCCCTTGGAGAGGCCTTGGCGATCCTGCAGTTCGTTTCGGTGGCGGTGAGTGAGGATTCCGGGCTCATGCACATGGCCTGGGTTTCAGGCGTACCGACAGTGGCTCTACTTGGTTCCAGTCGCGGCGATTGGTCTCGACCACTCGGAAAACACAGCCGCTGCCTGCACTCAGGTGATTTGCCGTGCGGCGCATGCATGGAAGCGAAATGTAGATTCGGCGATGTCCACTGCCTAACTCGTTACACTCCTGAGGTTGTTTTCAATGTTGTGCAAGAACTGGTGGCAGAGTCTGAAAACCTTGTGGATGTCACGTGAAAAGGGTTGCGATATTTATTCCTGGTGCCATTGGTCATGTCGGCACTGAGATGTATGTTCCTGCACACGTGAATCTCATTGGCCGCTTGTCGGAGAAGTTTGATGTCACTGTTTACTCCCACATCAAGCCCGATGGTGATGACACACCTTTTCTTTGTGGAAACGCGAAGGTGAAATTTATTCGCGCCCACTACGATGATCACATTATCAAGAAGATTTTCCTGTACATAAAAGATTTCCAAAAAGATCATCGGAAGCAGCCATATAGTCTGGTTCACGGATTCTGGGGATTCCCTTGCGGGTTTGCTTCTGTGTTGGTTGGAAAAACGTTTCGTGTTCCGAGCTTGGTGAGTCTTCAGGGTGGCGAGGCAGCTGCACTTCCAGTGATATCCTATGGCGACATGCTCAAGCAGCCTTTACGTTTCCTGACGCTCTGGACGTGTGAAAACGCTGAGGCGTTAACTGCATTAACAGAGTTCCAGCGCGATGCAATGAGAAGGTTTGGACTAAGACGAGACGGCATTTGTGTTATCCCTTATGGGGTGGACACGAAGCTTTTTGTTCACCCTGACAAGAGGACTCCTTCACCACCAGTCCATTTCATACATGTGGCTAACTTGAACAGAGTGAAAGACCAAATTAGTTTGTTGAGGGCATTCAAGCTTATCAGCGAAGAGATAGACTGCTGCTTGCGGATTGTTGGACCGGATCACATGAAGGGCAGCGTTCAACGCTATGCTTGTGAGTTGAAGATTTCAGACAAAGTTGATTTTCTGGGATATGTTTCTCATGAGGAAATGCCAAATCAGTATGCGTGGTCCCATGTCATGCTCCACACTTCCCTGTACGAGGGTCAGGGTGTTGTCATCGGAGAGGCTGCCGCTAGCGGCGTAGTAATCTCAGGAACGAGGGTCGGCTTAATCTCCGATTTTGGGGAGGAGCGCGCGATTGGCGTAGACGTTGGCGACTACCGAACCCTGGCTAAACGTGTGATCGACTTATTGGAAGAACCTCAAAGATTTGCCGCGTTGCAAAAAAATGCATTGGAGTGGTGTGTGACCCATGATTCAGAGTGGACAGCCACGCAATTTGAAGACATCTACCATCGTCTTATTCGTAATTGAAAATCTCGACTGTCCCAGGGTGGTTCCAATTGTACACGACCGACTGAAGACGGCGCGTGCCGTGAACCAGCATTTTTGACATGGGCAAATAAGGAACCTCATCTATGAACATCATTCTGCTAAATCCACGCAGTGCAAAATGGAATCACCGTGCGCCGCTCTCGCTTCTCGCTCTTGGTGCAGTACTGGAGGGAAAGCATGATTACGCAATCATCGACGAAAATTATGAGGGGAAAGTAGAACGCAAACTGACAGAAGAAATTCGAGCGCACAGGGTTAAGTATCTTGGAGTCACGGTAATGCCCGGGCCGCAACTTGCAAGAGCCGTCCCAATCTCCAGCACGATGAAGGCAAGGTTCCCGGATCTGAAGATTATTTGGGGAGGCACATTCCCGACGATTCACACGGATACGGTCTTGAATTCGGGATACGTGGATTTCGTGGTTCGCGGACAGGGAGAATTCACATTAGTTGAGCTCATTGATGCTCTGGAGCAAGGGGGTTCGTGGGAAGACATCCGAGGGGTATCCTACAGAAAGAACAACGCCGTCGTTCATAACCCTCCTCGGGAGTTGGTTCATCCCGATTCACTTCCTCCTCTTCCCTATCACAGAATCGACCTGCCGCGTTACCTCGCACGCACCTATCTTGGCAAGCGCACTTCAGGTCTCTGCACAAGTATTGGATGCCCCTTTCTTTGTGGCTTCTGCAGCGTCACAGCTATCTACAACGGAAGGTGGCTTGCGAAGAGCGCTGCTTCTGTCGCGAACGAAGTGCTTTTGCTGAAACGCAAGTATGGGGTAGATTCAATCGAATTTTTTGACGACAACTTTTTTACGTCGGAAAAGCGAGTAGCAGAATTCTGTGAGCGGATTAAAGGTCAAGCCCTTGCCTGGTGGGGTGAGGGCCGCAGTGACACGTTACTGAACTATTCCGATAAGACACTGACGCTAATGCGAGATACTGGTTGCAAGATGATTTATACTGGAGCAGAGTCAGGTTCGCAAGAGGTTTTAGAACTCATGAATAAAGGGGGTAAACAAACTCCCTCCAGCATTCTGGAATTTGCCGCTAGAATAAAGGAGTATGGCATCATACCTGAGTTCTCTTTTATACTTGGGAATCCAACGTATCATATCGATGGCGCCTTGGAACATGATTTTCGGTTCATTCGAAGAATAAAGGAAATCAATCCAAAGAGTGAAATCAGCTTCCACACCTATGCACCCGTTCTCTTACCAGGTGCTCAACTTTTCGAGGAGGCCAAAAAATATGGGTTTGATTTCCCCAAGACGCTTGATGAATGGGCGAGCTCAAAGTGGGAAGCATTTGGAAAGAGAAAAAGTCCCTACACTCCCTGGCTAAAACCCCGTCATCGGCGGAGGATAAGGGACTTTGAAATTGTCTTAAACGCCTACACGCCCACGATTGCGGATCTAAAAATTACCAAGGCGAGGAGAAAGATGTTGCGCCTTCTGAGCGGCTGGAGATACAGGACGGAAGTGTATTTTGCACCCTATGAGATTCGAGTAATCCTCTATAAGTTATTCCGATACCGACAGCCTCAGATTGAGGGAGCAGAACAATACTCTACGTGAGAACTCTATGAAACAAAAAGTCGTCTTCTACAATCCAAAAGCTCCGTACTACACCTTGCCCCTTCAGTTCCTCGCTCTTTCCTCAGTGGTGGACAGGGACCGATTTGACGTCGTAATTATTGATGCTCGAATAGAAAGAAAACCACACGAACTGTTGCGTTCCCACCTGAGAGATGCCCTGTGTCTCGGCATTTCTGTCATCACGGGTATACCGATCAAAGATGCGGTTGAAGTTTCGAGAATGGCCAAACGAAATTTTCCCAATGTGAAAATCATCTGGGGCGGTTGGCATCCGTCGATTTTGCCGGAACAATGTCTAAGGGAGGGCTATGCAGACGTCGCGGTTGTGGGCCAAGGTGAGGTGACTTTTCTTGAGGTACTCGATCGCTTAGCGGAAGGCAAGTCACTCGAAGGTGTGAACGGATGTGTTTTCAAGGAAGGAAACGAGATTCATGTAAACGCCATCCGAAAATTTGTTGACATCAACAATTTTCCTCCGTACGACTATGACCTCGTCCCTCTTGAGAAGTATTTTCGTTTTAAAGGAATACGCCAGATTGATTTTTATTCATCGCAAGGTTGTCCGTACCGGTGTGCGTTTTGCGCCGATCCCTATGTGTACAATCGTCGGTGGTCAGGCTTGAAAGGGTCTCGAATGCTTCTTGACGTCTTTGACGTTCTGAAGCGATACCGTGTCGATGATATTCTTTTCCAGGACGAAAACTTCTTCGCAAACCAGAAGAGAGTTCTTCAGTTTGCTGAAGGAATACGGAGCTCAGGGGTCAAATTCACCTGGGCGGCAACTTCCCGTGCGGATCAGACTGCCAAGCTCGACGATCGCATGTTGAAAGAAATTGCGGAGAGCAACTGTAGAAAAATCATGATCGGTGCAGAGTCGGGGTCACAGGAAATGCTCGACAAGATCAAAAAGGATACGCTGGTAGAAGAAACTATTCTGTCTGCAGAGAAGCTGCACAGTGTTAATATTGGCGCGGCATTCGGGTTCATCGTCGGATTTCCGGAAGAAGATTTCAGTACCACACTCCAAACGCTGGATACGATCAAGAAGATTAAGGCAATCGACGGCAGATTTGAATTCAATATTTTCTTTTACACACCGTATCCTGGTACAGAACTCTATGATTACATTGTCAGAAAGGGTTACCGATTGCCACAGTCCTTGGCAGAATGGTCTGACATTGACTTCATTCTGTACTCAGGTTATTGGGTTTCGAAAAGAGAGAGGGAATACGTCGAACGATTCAAATTCTACAACAAGCTGGGATTCAACGGCAACGGAAGTATCTTTTTGAAGCCCCTATACTCATTAGCTGCCCTCCGTCGCAAGAATGATTTCTACAGTCTCCCACTTGAAAAGAATGCTATCAATTTTCTCCGCTACAAAATTTTAGGGCAATCGAACTGGTAAAATGATTTCACTGAAGATCTTGAATCGGATCGGTACCCGCCGACGCATCCTCCCTCCCCGAGAAGCCTATGAACTCTGGGCGAAATCCTACGATCGGACGACTAATCCTCTGTTGTTCCTCGAGGAAGAACATGTCATTCCCCTTGTCAGGGATCTCACCTTCACAAACGCTTCTGTAGTTGACTTTGGATGTGGAACCGGCAGGTATCTCAAGCGTTTCTTATCTCAAGGTGCGACCTTGGCTGTTGGAGTCGATTTCTCGAGAAACATGCTCACCGCCGCCCGGCGGAAGTTCAACCCGAATGAGGTCTCGCTTGTTGAAGGGAATCTGGCTAATCTTCCTCTGCGCTCCGAGATGTTTGAGATAGGGATCTCGACCC
This sequence comes from uncultured Chitinophagales bacterium, assembly GCA_964359185.1. GTDB lineage: Bacteria > Bacteroidota > Ignavibacteria > UBA10030 > JAHEZR01 > CAYHSB01. The sequence continues at coordinate 498 of CAYHSB010000037.1, read as the reverse complement.
TTGTTCTAGGATACCTCCCTGAGATAGAAAGGCCGATCGCGGAGATGTGTCGCGTAGTGATGAGACGCGGCGTTCTGCTCATTTCAGAATTTCATCCTGTCGCTGACAGCCGTGGGTGGAAGCGCACTTTCGCTTGGTCGTCCGACCAAGGACGTCGGCGGACTTTTGCTGTGCGGAACTACACCCATCCGGTGCGAGAGTACATTCAGGAATTTGAGAATAATGGAATGGAGGTTGAGTTCATTTTGCAACCTCAAATTGATGACTCTATGAGACCATTCTTTGTGAAAGCTGGATTGGAAAAGGAATACGCTGAAGCTCTCGGCACACCTATCCTGTTCATACTCAAATTGCGAAAGCGATGAGCTCTCAAGCGACGATTCTCAAAGACGGAATCATTTACACAGGCGGCAGGTTCGAACAGCTTGATGTGAGGATCGAGCGTGGAACCATCGCGGAGCTTCTGCCCTCCATCTCAACTTCAAAGAAAGATGTCGT
>CAYHSB010000036.1:9205-11941 GCA_964359185.1 uncultured Chitinophagales bacterium | reverse complement strand
GAAGAACAGCGATAACGAGATTCAGAAGAACGAGAAGACCCCACTGTGGAACTTGCGCTGAGAAAAGAAGATTCGTCAGGGAGACCAAGAGAAGCGCGAGGAGACCAACCGCGTCCATTGCCCTTAGAGAAACGAGGAGAGGTTTTACTGCCATAATCTCAGTGACCAAGAAAACTCGTAATGAGCATGGTCACTGTGAGGAGAATCAGTGTGACCACCGTTACCCACGAGATAATGTTAAAGGTTCTGGAATTGACAAAGTCTCCCATGATCTCCTTGTTGTTCACGAGAGACAACATGAAGATGAGCACAAAGGGAAGGATCATACCATTGACAACCTGCGTGAGGAGCATCACGCGAATAAGCGGAAAACCCGGGATGAGGACAACGAGAGCGCCGACAACGATGAGGAACGTAAAGAGGCTGTAAAACTGCGGAGCCTCCCGAAACTTTTTGTTCACCCCAGCTTCCCAGCCAAAACCTTCGCACACATAGTACGCAGTAGCGAGCGGTAAGATCGAAGCTGAAAACAGTGACGCGTTGAAGAGTCCGAAGGCAAAGAGCTCAGAAGCGTATTTCCCCGCAAGCGGTCCAAGGGCGAGAGCTGCATCGGCAGCAGTTTCAACCGAGATCTGATGTTTGTAGAGCACCGCAGCGCACGCGACGATAATGAAGAATGCGACAATGTCCGTCATGAACCCGCCGATGATGACGTCGAGGCGTGAGTGTTTGTACTCCTCTACACGGATGCCTTTCTCGACTACAGAAGACTGGAGGTAGAACTGCATCCATGGAGTGATGGTTGTCCCGACAACACCCATGAACATCACAAGGAACGGCGCGTTGAGTTGAAATGTGGGCACAAACGTCATCTTCGCGACCTCGGTCCAATCTGGCTCTGCCAGGAATCCTGATACGATGTAAGTAATGTAAAACATACTTGCGACAAGGAAGATCTTCTCCACCCTCCGATAGGTTCCCTTGACAACTAAGAACCAGACGAACGCTGCCGAGAGTGGGATAGAGATGTATTTTGAGATTCCGAAAATCTCGAGGCTCGCGGCCACACCAGAGAACTCAGCCATCGTGTTTCCGAAGTCAGCCACGAGGAGTGCAATCATGATGTAGAAAGTTGCCTTGACACCGTAATTCTCACGTATTAGGTCGGCAAGTCCTTTTCCCGTGACAACTCCCATCCGAGCGCACATTTCTTGCACGACGACCAGAGCAAGCGTGACGGGAATGAGTGTCCACAAAAGCATGTAACCGTACGATGCCCCGGCGACGGAGTACGTCGTTATTCCTCCAGCATCATTATCGATATTCGCCGTAATGATCCCAGGCCCCATCACTGACAGAAATATGAGCACGGTGCGGAAAGCACCCTTAGGGAGAAACTGTCGTCTGAAGAGTTTTAGTTTCATGATGCTGCTGGAGTTCGTGCACGACGCTTCCAAGCGATCGAGATCACCTTGCTGAGAATATCATCGATCGTAATGATTCCCTGGAGAATTCCTCCTTCGTTGATCACAGGAATCACAACCATGTTGTACTTATCGAGCTTGAAGGCAACACTCCGAACAGTGTCGTTCACATGGACAGAGATTGGCTTGCGGAACATCACGTCGGCGATCGCTTGCTCAGGCTGGGCAACAAGGAGGTCTTTCAAGCTCACAGAGCCGAGAAGCTTGTGGTTTTCATCGACAATGTACGCGTAGTAAATCGTTTCGGTCTTCAATGTCATCTCTTTGATATGGGAAATTGCTTCTGCAACGGTAATCGTGTGTGGGAGAGAGATGTATTCCGTCGTCATCAAGCCACCGGCGGACTCACTCGAATAGCTGAGAAGCATCGACAGCTTCTTCGCTCGCGTTGTCTCCATCAAACCCAGAAGCTGCTGGACGAGGTGGACGGGCATCTTCTCAAGGATGTCCGCGCCCATATCGGGTGGCAATTGCTCGAGAATTCTGACGGCATCCTTCGCCTCAAGCTCTTCGAGGAGCGCTTCCTGGATATCTAGACTCACGCCTTCGAGGATCCGAGCCTGCGTTTTCAAGTCGAGTGACTTGAACAAAGCAACACGCTCCGCGGAACCCAAGTCCACCATGATCTCCCCCAAGTCCGCGGATGGAATCTGAGCCAGATCTTTGTAGGCAACGGAGAGTCTCACGGTTCCCTTGACGGGATGAACGGCAAGGGGCTGAATATACTTCCATCCAATGAAATGTTCTTTCTTCAGATAGGGTGAGCTCGGAGATAGGAGCCGGACGGCAGCATCCAGTGGTTTCTCCCACCCGAGACGTCGTACGAGACCGCGAACACCGATGTCTACGTGCGCCACGCGAAGTTCGCGGTCTACACGGAGAAGGTGAACATCGTTGACGCGAATTACTTTCCGGTTGAAGGTATCGACGACTTGCTGGTCGAGCAAATCTCGGCGAAGGGTAAATTCGTATGTACCATGACTCTGGTTGAAAGAGATCTTCTCGGAGGGGATGGTGAGTTTGGCAACCTCGTTGATGCCCTCGACATACTCCCACGGGACATCTGCGTATTTCCGATTCAAAGAACCATTTGAGACGATAAGTGAGATAGCCCGAGGGAATTGTTCCGAAAGTTGGAAGGAAATGTCGTAGACAACACCCACTTTCCGGTTGTTGGCGCCGAGGACTCTTTTGTTCAGGAGAAGGGAGAAAAAGACAAACATTACTTACTCAGCTTCATCGAAGGTTCTCC
>CAYHSB010000036.1:0-9105 GCA_964359185.1 uncultured Chitinophagales bacterium | reverse complement strand
TGCACAGATGATTGATTGAGCACCAGGGAGATCTCATTGCTTAATTCGACAAAGTCACGGACCGAAAGTTGCTCTGGACGAAGGTTGAGGTTGAATTTGAGTTTCGCTACATCGAGTCCGTCGAGGTGTGAATATCTCAACCCGTTCCGGAGGGTTTTTCTTCTCTTCCCAAACGTTGATCTCACGACGGTAGTAAAGATGTTTTCATCGACGAGTTCATAAGCCGGCCGCCGTGTGAAATCGAGTCGGAGGAGGACTGACACGACGTTTGGCTCTGGGAAGAAGGCTGTCGGCGGAATCTTGAAGAAAAGCTTCGGTGTAGCATAAAACTGACAGAAAACAGACAAAATCCCATAATCTTTGGTGTTCGGCTTTGCCACGATCCGCTTCCCCACTTCGAGCTGGACCAACATCGTCAGGTCACGGACAACTTCCCGCTGTTCAATGACTTTGAATAAAATCGGACTTGTGATGTAGTAGGGGATGTTCCCGATGACGCGAAGGTTGTCTCGAAACTTTCTTGAGATCTTGAGAAGGTCAACCTCGAGAATATCTCCCCGTTCAATGAGCAGCCGGTGTGTTTCGCAATCTCTCTCAAACATCTTTTCGAGGAGTAGAGCCGCCCGTTTGTCAACCTCCACTGCAATGACATGTTTCGCTTGCTTGACGAGATGTTTTGTGATAGCGCCCCTCCCGGGGCCAATCTCGAGCACAATATCCTCAGGATGGATCTCCGATGTGCGAACAATTTTCCGGGCAATGTTATCATCGATGAGAAAATTCTGCCCGAGCGATTTCCGCGGCCGGAGGCTATCTTCCATTCATGCACGATTACGGCTTCTTAAGGAGTTTCTTGAGCTGCTCTTCAATTTTTTTCTTTCCTTCCTCAAGCTTCTGCTGAAGCCCCTCTTTCGCCTTCTCGCGAATCTCTCCCTTCTTTTTCTCGACCTCACCGGCTACCCTCTCCCGAAGCTTTTCCTGTGCCGCCTTCGTATCCCAACGGAATTTCGGAGCTTCTGTTGTTCCACCCACCAGGAGAAAGAGCATCACTCTCCCATCTTTATCCTTGAAGAGATCCGCAACCTGCGCTGCAACACCGCTCCCCATGAACCGATTGCTTAGTGCTCCCGAGAGCTTCACAGCCAATCGATAGTCGAGCGACCCATCAAAACCTTGCCAGCCAGCGAGAAGGAAGTCATTGCCGCTTGTTGCAATTTTCAAATCCGGAATATTGATCTTCCCGTCCGAAATTTTGAATGTGTGTGACCAGGATTTAAACGTGAGATCTCTTAATTCCGGAAGCCCAAAAAAAGATGCGAGCTGGTTCATCACAGGGTACCCGGTGAGCTTTCCGTCGGCGAGACGGAGACTTCCTTCACCTGAAAGGCTACTTGGTACCAAGCCAAGGGTGTCATCGAGGGTACCGCTTACAGTTGTTGTGAATGAAACCATTCCAAAGAGATGCTCTCCAAAAGACGTGAATCTCCTCAGCAGTGAATGTCCGTCTACCCGATCGATCCCCATGCTGATATCAAACTGTGGCTGCCGCGAATTGCGGAGGTCGATCGTTCCACTTGCATTCATTGCGCCCTCGAGTGCGCGAAGCGATAGGTCCTTCACCCGAATAATCTTCTCTGATGCCGAGATGTTCCCGCGAAGGTCTGTACACTCAAATGGCCTCGTTCCTTTGTAAACGAGTTTGGAAATCGCTACTGTCGCATCGATGTCAATGGGCGGGATGACCAGAGGTTCTTTCGAAGGAGTTGACTCAAAGTACGTTGATGTCAGGGAAAGACTCATCGAAGGCTTTGCAGATTTTGGTTTTCCCTTTTCAAGCGTTGATGGAAAAATTGTCGAGAGGTAATTTCGCAAAGCAAATGACATTGAGAGATCTGAGGATCCGCACTTCATCCTTAACTGTTTTGTCTCAAGCACCTGATTATTAAAAGCAATGGTTCCGTTCAGCTTTCGAATTGGTGCATCGGTGGAACCGACGACAGCATCCTGGAGCTCAAGGACTCCGCTTCCCTTCATACTCTGCGGCTGGCTTGTTTTCCCTCGCATGGACACTTTTGCTCGCACGAGACCTGAAAGCAGCATCCCGGGCTCCAGAGGATAGAAATCCTTTACGTCTGCAAGATTCACAACACCTTCGATGCGCACATCGAGGAGTGGATCGCTGAAATCGCTGAGAGTCATCCTCATTTTCACAGGATTCTCTCCCAGTTTTGCCGAGAAGTCAGCAATCTCCAGGCTGCTTCTTGACGCAGTACTGAGAAAAGTTGCTTTGAAGTTGACATCATTGATTGCTTTCGGCAGCCTCGCGTAGTGGATCTTCCCATTCGTTAGAAAAGCCTCAACAGAAATATCGGGCTGCTTTCCTTTACTGACTTCTCCCTTGATGTCTGCACGGAACCGAACATTCCCCTCGATCTCTGCGTTCTCAATTTCCTTGAAAGCCTCCCGGGGAAAAAGAGCAAGAACCTGCTTCAGATCGATGCTCTCTGAGCCGATCGTAAGGTCGATACTTGAGGGCTTCTCATCGACAACCGTTAACGAGCCGTTCACCCCGAGCTTGAGACCCTGTATTTCTACTTCTCCCTTCTCGAGCGTCAGCCTGTCCTTCTCAGCGTGGATCGTCGATTTCTGTTTTAGACGTAAGCCAACTTTATGGAAGAGGGGTTTCTCAACGGCCCCGTAAGTGAAATCCCCAACAACCATCTCGCCTTCCGTTCGCATATCGCGCACCTGGGAAATGGTTTCCACGCGAAGACGCATGTCAAGACCCTTCACTCGGAGAGCTCGATCCTCCTTCCGATCAACGTACTCTAACTGTCCATCTTTGATTTCGAAGTTTGAGAGAAGCAGAGAGCCGCTTTCACCCGTGCGCACTCGAAGGCCCCCTTCTCCTTCGACTTCTCTCCCTCTACCATCCGGGGGATTGCTGAAATTCTCCTGACCATTTTGATTTATCTCAAGAAAAATCGTCGGTTTATGAAAAACGAGCTGACTGACTTCAAACCGATTCCCAAGAAGGGGAAGGAGCTTCACATCGAGGAGAAACTCATCGAGGCTGACGATTGGTCGTTCACTGAATCCCGGACCTTCGCGATTCGCTATGTTTAGACCTTCAACATTTACTCCAAAAGTGGGAAAGATCGAGAGGCTGATTGCTCTTACAGAGACTTCCCGACTTGTGGCAGCTTGAATCTTCGGAAGGATAATCGCTTTCAGTCTCTCACTCGTGAAGTAAAACTTAAGGAAGAGAAGACAAGCAAGGAGAAGAACGAGAGGGATCGCTAGAACAGCGACAATGATTTTCGTGCGTCGACTGATCGCCACATCTTGTCCTGCACTCTCAGTGGAAAATTTTTGCTTCGCTAATATATGTAAAACAGCTCTAAATGTCAATAAAACTACGGAAATACAGAGACGAGAATCGAAAGGATTTCACCGCTGCAACTCGAGAGCACTTGGAGTTCAACGTTGATTTTGTTTGTGGAATGTGTTATTTTCTTTTGACTTTTTCCGAAAATTCCCATGGCAGATCGTGTACAAGATTTCCACAAACATTCATCACGCCCGTCAGAGCGCAGAGGCTCGCGCAGCCAGATCGCGCACGAACCGAAACCACGTCCCGTGGAACAGCCAAGGGAGCTTGCAAGGGATCATGTCGATCTCAGCGTGGTCATCCCGCTCTTCAACGAGGAGGAATCGCTTGTCGAACTTTCCATCGAATTGAAGAAAATTCTTGATGGATTGCGACTCAAGTATGAGATCCTCTTTGTCGACGATGGCAGCACAGATAACTCTTTCAAGATTCTGCAAGAGATGCATCAACTTAATCGACAGATCAAGGCAATCCGCTTTCGGAGAAATTTTGGAAAATCAGCAGCTCTTTCCGCCGGCTTTCAAGCGGCCAGAGGCGCTGTCATTGTGACGATGGACGCCGACCTTCAGGACGATCCAGCCGAAATCCCTCACCTGATTGAGAAATTGCGTAACGGGTACGATCTTATCTCGGGTTGGAAAAGGGAACGCCACGATCCGGTCTCAAAAACGATCCCATCCCGATTGTTCAACTTTGTAACAGCGAAACTGACAGGGCTCAGACTCCACGATCTAAACTGTGGATTAAAGGCTTATCGTAAAGAGCTTGCAAAAGATCTTAAAATTTACGGGGAGCTTCATCGGTTCATCCCTGTCCTCGCTCACTGGGCTGGGTTTCGTGTTGGTGAGATTATCGTGCAACATCATCCCAGAAAATATGGGAAGACAAAGTTCGGGGCCGGACGGTTCTGGCGGGGATTCCTTGACCTCCTCACAGTACTCTTCACCACACGGTATATCCGGCGGCCCCTCCACCTCTTTGGCGTATGGGGATTGATCTCCTTCCTCATCGGCCTGGGTATTGACCTCTATCTCTCGATAGAGTGGATCCTGGGCCGAACCGCGCTTGGCAACCGTCCCCTTTTCCTCTTGGGCATTGTCCTCATCATCGTCGGTATTCAGTTTGTTTCCATGGGGCTTCTCGGGGAAATGATTACGAAGACTCAGCAAGCCGACAGAGAGTATGCGATCCGTGACGTTTTGCGATAGAGCATGTCGAGCGGGGAATCCTTCCAATTTTGACTTCGGGCAGGCTGTGGGATTTGGGGGCAGGGATGATACTAAGGACCGGACGCAAGCATTGCAGAGGCAATATTCCTTGCAATCTGCACATACGTAACGACCTTCGCAGTACTGATGAGTGCGGATGCAATTGCCACTTTCACGATCCCGCCGATCAAGGGACTTTCCTCAGCAGACCTATCGATCGTTGTAATGTCAACAGGAAGAATTAACAGAATGCAATCGAAGCAAGCCAACTCAAGGAACTTTTGGAAAACCTTATGAGGATTTGTATAACAGGTGTGGCTGGCTTCATAGGTTCAAACCTTGCCATCGCACTCTTGCGGAAAGGTTATGAAGTGACCGGGATTGACAACCTGAGCCAAGGCTTTCTCCGAAATATTGAGCCCCTTAATGGCAATTCTTCGTTTCGGTTTGTCAAAGGTGATGTCCGCGATGCTACACAGGTTTTGTCCGCTGCAAAAGGTGCTGATATAATTGTGCATCTTGCAGCATATAAGATTCCACGCTATGACAATGCTTTAGACACGCTGCTCATCAATGCGCATGGAGCTGAGAATGTTTTGAAAGCAGGTGTTAAGAATCAATGTAGAGTTCTCTTCGCCTCAACTTCTGATGTCTACGGAAAGAATCCTCATTTACCCTTTTCAGAAGAGACTGACCTTTACTTAGGTGCAACAAATATCAAACGATGGGCCTATGCCTGCTCGAAATTGTTTGACGAACACCTCGCATTTGCGTATGCACAGGAATTCGGTCTGCACGTCGTTGGCATTCGCTTCTTCGGAGCTTATGGGCCACGGCAGAATCTTACCTGGTGGGGTGGACCGCAGTCGGTGTTTATTAACGCAGCGTTAAAAAATGAACCGATGGAAGTCCATGGAGACGGCAAACAGACACGGAGTTTCACATATATCGATGATACTGTCGATGGAGTGATAAAGATTATCGAAAAAAGAGAGGCAGACGGACAAATATTCAATCTCGGAGATACAGAACCTGTCAGCATTATTGATCTTGCGTCGATGGTGTGGAAACTTGTTCGTGACGACGAACCGAAGATTAAATTCATTTCTTACCAGACTTTTGGGAAGTACGAGGATGTGCGTCATCGAGTGCCTGACATTACAAAAGCAAGAAAGATCTTAGGATTCGAACCAAAGGTAGGTCTCATGGAGGGCCTGACGAAGACTGTCGTGTGGCAGCGTTCGGTCCTGGAGGCGCTGAAGAATGAGTAAGGGCAAAGTCGTTATTACCGGTGCGGCGGGTTTGCTGGGATCACATCTCATCCAACCTCTTCTTCTTCGAGGGCATTCTGTTGTTGGCTTGGATAATCTTCGTCTTGGGAATAAACGCAACATAGAGGAATTCCTCAGTGACTCAAAATTTGCATTTGAACAGAAGGACATTCTCTCGAAGGAAGACATGCTCAAAGTGTGCGCGGGGGCAGAGTGTATTATTCATCTTGCGGCCGAAAAAATCCCTCGGTATTCATCGTCTTTGAACACCCTTGAAGTGAATGGAAAAGGAACTGAGATTCTTCTTGATGTGGCCAGGGAACATGGTGCACGATTTATTTTTGCATCTACCGACGAAGTCTATGGTAAAAATCAGGATCTTCCGCTGCTCGAGGAGAGCACACTTGTCTACGGACTCTCACACACAAATCGCTGGAGCCTGGCGGTGTCGAAGATGTTTGGTGAGCATCTCTGCTTCGCATACCACGAGATGTACAACCTGCCAATTACCATAGTCCGGTATTCAGGTGGTTATGGCCCAACATATACAGCATCTTGGGCGAATAGTCCAGTGAATATTTTTATCGAAGCTACTCTCAGAGGCGAAAGCCTTCCGATTCATGGCGACGGAACGCAAACTCGATCACTTACATACATTGATGATCTCGTTGATGGTACGATGAAAATTTTCGAAAGCTCGTACGTTGACGGTGAGATTTTAAACCTCGGAAGCGACAATGGAATCAGCATGGTCAACTTGGCGTACCTCGTCTGGCGGGAAGTGGGGAGGGATGGAAAACCGAATCTTCAGTTCATTCCGTATACCGATTTTTCAAACCTCTACGAAGATGTTCATCACAGAGCGGTGAACTGTTCGAAAGCATACTATCTCCTGGGATATCACCCAAAAATTGGTCTGGAAGAAGGGGTCCATCGCCTCGTTCAATGGTACAAAGGCGAAATAAAATAAGCCTTGCCTCTTCACGGCAAATGAAGTCTCAGCGCCGAAGGAAGCCCAAGCTGCATGTTATCATTCCGCTCCTCAACGAAGCGGAAAATCTTCCGACGTTGATGCAAAGCTGGAAAAAGTTACAGCGTCGCTTGTCCCGATATAAGATCTTTTTTGTTCTTGTTGATGATGGTAGCACAGACAACACGGCAAAAGCCGCATTGGAGCACAGCAATAAGATTGACCTGGTCGTTCTTTCTCACGAGACAAATATGGGTCCGGGGTATGCATTTGGAACAGGGTTTGGATACCTTGCTGGCCGACTCCATCGAGATGACATCGTCCTTACAGCGGAGGGTGATAACACCTCCCGGGTTGAATTGATCCCGACGATGGTAGAACGAATGGAGCGTGAAAAGTATGACGTCATTCTAGCTTCTCCTTATGCTTATGGAGGAGACCTTGGGAACACCAAGCCGATCCGTGTTTTGTTGAGTCATTTTGCAAATGCCTTCGTGAAGAGCGCGTTGGGGATTCGTGGTATTCACACGTTGAGCTCTTTTTTCAGAGTCTACTCTGGAGAAATCATCCAACGTCTGCAAAGCAGATATGGCAATCGGATCCTGGAACGAGCTGGATTTGAATCAATGGTTGAACTTTTGAAAAAGTTGAGCATCCTCGGTGCTTCGATTTCTGAAGTGCCCATGAACTTAGATACATCGAAGCGTGCCGGCAGCAGCAGAATGAAAGTCTTGAAAACGATATTCGGGTATCTCCGCCTTTCTCTTGACGTGAAGAAGTGGTATTGAAACAATCCTGATACAATCGCCAAGAAGATGAAATTCCTTTCCATAGTTGGTGCAAGACCTCAGTTTATAAAGTTATCGCCGCTTTGCAGGGCTATTGATACATATCATAGTGCTCCAACTGGCGAAGTTATCAAATCGATAATTGTTCATACGGGGCAACACTATGACTATGAGCTTTCGAAGGTTTTTTTTGACCAGATGCGAATTCCAACGCCAAACTATGATCTCGAGGTGGGCTCTGCAAGTCATGGCCAGCAGACAGGAGCTATGCTGGAAAAGATAGAGGAGGTTTTGTTCACAGAGAAGCCTGATATTGTCATAGTCTTTGGTGACACAAATTCGACGCTTGCGGGTGCTCTCGCTGCGTCAAAACTCCACATCTCTGTAGCACATGTTGAGGCCGGGCTGCGGAGCTACAACAAGAAGATGCCCGAAGAAATAAACAGAGTGATCACAGACCACGTCTCGACCCTTCTTTTTTGTCCGACGGAACGCGCTGTTTCCAACCTGCAACGAGAGGGGTTCTCGAACATTCTCGATCGTTTGCCGCCCTCAGAGGAGATGCCAATGATTTTGGAAAACATCTCTCCGAGCAACCCACTTGTGATCAAGACGGGCGATATCATGTACGATGCTTTTCTCTTCAACGAGCGTCTCGCTCAGCAATCATCGACCGTTCTGAGAGATCTTTCCCTCACTCCTCGAAAATATGCTCTCCTGACAATTCATCGCGCGGAAAATACAGATGACAGGGCTTCACTCGAGAAAATAATAACATTTCTCAAGACAGAGGAGATAAAATACCCGATAATTTTTCCGGTCCACCCAAGAACGAAAAAAAACATACTTGAACTGAGCATCGGGTTCCCAAATGCTATCCAGATGATACCACCTGTCAGTTACTTTGATATGCTCATCCTGGAAAAAAATGCCCACAGCATCTACACTGACTCGGGCGGCGTCCAGAAGGAAGCTTTCTTTCTGAAGGTCCCGTGTGTAACTTTGCGGGACGAAACTGAATGGACCGAAACGGTTGAGAGCGGTTGGAACAGGCTCATGAATGACTCAAGGGCTACAACGACAAAAACTACCCCTGCAGGGAGAATGGATCCTTTCCCCTTTGGAGATGGCAAGGCAGCAGAACATCATCTGCAAATATTAATAAGATACTATCAATCGCAGAGCGATGGGGTCAAACAGACTACATGAAACGTCGAAAACAAGCGCTTCAACGCGAGCGACTTAGCCTGTCCCAACCGAATGAAAATTTGTTCTTGGAGAGGTATACCCCGTACATCATCGTCTCGCTTACAGTAATTGGCTTTGTACTGCGCATTTACCGCGTTGGCTTCCTCTCGTTATGGGTGGACGAATACATTCATGCTGTTCGGGCAGAAGGATTTATCCACGGTAAACCCCTCTTTGCAGAGGAGAACAATGGCATCATTCTTACGGTATTCGTTGCACTGAGTTATCT
>CAYHSB010000035.1:0-12245 GCA_964359185.1 uncultured Chitinophagales bacterium | reverse complement strand
GGCGACGTACCCAAGTGGCTAAGGGAGAGGTCTGCAAAACCTTAATTCGGCGGTTCGAATCCGCCCGTCGCCTCAAGTTTCTCTTTTCGTAGTTTACATTCTGTATAGCTGATGAACAAGATTACTCTGACATTTCCGGATGGAAGCGCCCACGAATTCGAGAAGGGCATAACAGGGAACACCGTTGCTCAAGTCGTGAATGGAGCAAGTGCAAAAGAAGCCCTTGCGATCTTGGTGAATGGTGAGACATGGGATCTCAATCGGCGCCTTGACCAAGATGCGTCGGTGAAGATTCTTTTCTGGGAAGACTTTGAAGGGAAGCAGGCGTACTGGCACAGCTCGGCACACTTAATGGCTGAGGCAGTGGAGTCACTATTTCCAGGGACCAAATTTGGCATTGGTCCTCCCATAGAAAACGGATTCTATTATGACATTGATGTTGGTGACCATACATTGACAGCAGAGGACTTGGCGCAGATAGAGTCGAAGATGCAGGAATTTGCGAAGAGGAACGTGTCCTATGAGCGAAGAGAGATCTCATGGGAAGAGGCAGTAGATTATTTTAAGAAGAAAGGCGATCAATACAAACTTGATCTTCTCGAAGAATTGCAGAACGAAACCATCACGTTCTACAAGCAAGGCAACTTTGTTGATCTTTGCTACGGACCTCACATCCCGTCAACTGGTCGGATCAAGACGATAAAACTTTTGAATGTCGCCGGCGCATATTGGCGCGGAAGTGAGAAGAACAAGATGCTTCAACGCATCTACGGCATTACTTTTCCAACGGCTCAGGAGTTAGATGAGTTTCTCTTTCGACTTGAAGAGGCAAAGCGCCGTGATCATCGCAAGCTAGGGGCGGATCTTGAGCTCTTTCTTCTTACCCCGAAGGTTGGCGGCGGGCTTCCACTCTGGCTCCCCAAAGGCACCGTAATTCGTGAGACACTTGAGAATTTCCTCAAAGCGGAGCAGAGGAAACGTGGGTATCTGCCCGTTGTGACACCGCACATTGGAAACATCGATCTCTACAAGACCAGTGGCCATTATCCGTACTTCAAGGATAGTCAGTTTGCACCAATAAAGGTTGAGGACGAAGAGTACCTTCTAAAGCCAATGAATTGCCCTCACCACTTCCAGATTTATCTCTCGAAGCCTCGCAGCTACCGTGACTTGCCCCTTCGCCTTGCAGAGTTCGGCACGGTCTATCGGTATGAGCAATCGGGAGAGCTGAACGGATTAACCCGTGTGCGGTCCTTTACGATTGATGACTCCCACATGTTTGTACGGCCGGACCAGTTAAAAGATGAACTCTGTGGTGTCATAGATTTGATTCAATTTGTGTTTGGGACACTCGGGTTAGAGGAGTTTTCAACACGGCTCTCCTTCCGCGACCCGAAAAACAAGGAGAAATACGGGGGCGCTGATGAACTCTGGGAACGAGCCGAGCGCGAGATTCATGAGGCGGCGCAACTAAAACAACTCAACTACACTATCGCGAGGGGAGAAGCTGCGTTCTACGGACCCAAAATCGACTTTATGTTCAAAGATGCGCTGGGGCGGACGTGGCAGCTCGGGACAGTCCAGGTCGATTATGTGATGCCCGAGCGTTTCAATCTTGAGTACGTTGGGACCGACGGACAGAAGCATCGACCGGTCGTTATTCACCGGGCTCCATTTGGCTCGCTCGAGCGGCTCATCGGGATGCTCATTGAACATTATGGAGGAGAATTCCCGTTGTGGCTCGCGCCGGTGCAGGTAGCAGTTCTACCGATCACAGACCATCTCATGACGTATGCGCAGTCGGTCGTCGATGAATTAAACCGGAGTAACATCCGTGTGGAGCTCGATGACCGGAACGAAAAAGTCAACTATAAGATCCGGGATTGGGAGACGAAGAAGGTCCCCTATATGTTGATCGTCGGACGGAAAGAAGAGGTAGCCAACAGCGTTAGTGTCCGACGGCATAAGCAGGGTGATCTTGGCGTCCTGAGCCTCCTCGACTTCCTGGAAAAGATCCTCGACGAAATCAACAGAAAACTGGTCACATCATAGGAGGTTGAAGCATCAAAGAAAAACGAACGCGAATTAATGAGGAGATTCGTGCACCAAAGGTGAGGGTGATCGATGATGAGGGGTTGCAGCTCGGTGTCATGACTCCGCAGGAAGCGCTTCAGATCGCGAGATCTCGGACGCGCGACCTTATTGAGATTGTGCCGAACGCTGATCCTCCTGTCTGTAAGATAATGGATTTTGGAAAGTACAAGTATGAACTTGCGAAGAAGGAAAAACTCCAACGGAAGCATCAACACGTTGCACAGGTAAAAGAGATTCGATTCCATCCGAACACGGACGTCCATGACTTTGAATTCAAGACTCGACATGCTCGACGTTTCATCGACGAGGGCCACAAAGTAAAGGCTACGGTGGTTTTCAAGGGGCGCGAGATCACATATCAGGAGCAGGGGAGAGGGGTTCTTGATAGATTCACCGAGAAGATTATAGACATCGCCAAAATTGATCAACCAATGAAGTTAGAAGGGCGCCATCTCATTATGATCTTTGCCCCTGACAGAAGTGCAAAGAAAAAGCAGGAACCGAAACCGAAAGTGGAGCAGCAGCAGTAAAACATAGAAAAGAACAAGGGAAATAAAATGCCAAAGATGAAGTCAAACCGCAGTGCAACGAAGACATTCAAACGTACTGCTACGGGAAAGTTCAAGCGTCATAGAGCGTTCCGCAGTCATATACTTACATCGAAGTCGCAGAAGCGAAAGCGACATCTTCGAAAGGCAGTGATCGTTTCAACATCAGATCAAAAGCGCGTGGAGCGGATGCTGCCAAGATAGCTGAACCCAGAGAAGTGTTCATGTTGCCTTAGCGAAGAGATAATCCATCACGAAGGAAATAATCAACTATGCCGCGTTCACAAAACAAAGTTGCCTCCCACCGACGCCGGAAGCGAATCATGGCGCAGGCGAAGGGGTCTTGGGGAGCAAGGAGTAAAGTCTATACTGTAGCGAAGCATCACGTCGACAAGGCCATGCAGTATGCCTATCGAGATCGCCGAACACGGAAGAGGGGGTTTCGTCAGCTGTGGATAGCACGCATCAATGCTGCGGCTCGAGTCAACGGGACAACATATTCAAGACTCATCGCCGCTCTCCACAATAAGAAGGTCGACATCAATCGAAAAGTATTGGCTGATCTCGCTCTCAAAAGCCCTGATGCGTTTGGCGAGGTTGTCAAGTTCGCATTTGCGTGAGCAAGTCTTCTCACATCCCGTTCGCAGTTCGACTCTTGACGGTGATGAGAGAAGATTTTCTTTTTCTCTGGGATACATGGTTTTGACGTGAGACCTTCCTCCCCAAGAAATGATCGATCAGATTGAAAAACTAAAGCAGGAACTCAGTGCCGATATTCTCGAGGTCAAGACCCCTCGCGAACTCGAAGAGTTCAGGATAAAGTACTTAGCGCGCAAGGGGAGGATCGCAGTGCTTTTCGACGCGATGAGAGATCTTCCACCTGGTGAGAGACCTGTCATCGGGAAAGCCCTGAATGATCTTCGTGCTCTTGCCCAACTAAAGTTTGAGGAGAAGAAGGCTCTCTTCGAGCACACTGAGGAGCGGGTGCAACCGGGTCTTGATCTCACGATCCCGGGCAGACCACGATGGCTTGGATCAAAACACCCTATCACTCGAGCATGGCAGGAAATCAGAAGGGTTTTCCTCGGGATGGGCTTCTCAATTGCAACTGGTCCGGAAATCGAAGATGACTACCACAATTTCGAAGCTGTGAATTTTCCTCCGGACCATCCAGCGCGGGACATGCAGGACACGTTCTTCATCTCTGAGAAGACCCTCCTGCGTACACATACTACGCCAGTCCAGATTCGAGTCATGGGCAGCCAGCAGCCGCCGATCCGCGTCATTATCCCCGGCCGATGTTACCGCAATGAGGCAATCAGCGCGAGAAGCTTCTGCGTCTTTCATCAAGTTGAGGGCCTGTACGTCGATGTTGGCGTCACTATGGCGGAACTGAAAGGGACGCTCGTTGCTTTCGCAAAGCAACTTTATGGGAGTGACGTTCGTGCCAGATTTCGGCCGAGCTATTTTCCCTTTACGGAGCCAAGCGCAGAAATGGACATCTCGTGCACCCTTTGTGGAGGCAAGGGATGTCGTGTTTGCAAATTCCATGGTTGGACGGAGATCTTGGGGGCTGGTATGGTCGACCCAAACCTGTACCGAACCGTTGGGTACGATGAAGAGAAATACACAGGCTACGCTTTTGGAATGGGAATCGAGCGCGTCGCTCAGCTCCTCTATGGCGTCGACGACATCAGAATCTACTACGAGAACGACGTTAGATTCCTACAACAGTTCTGAACTGGTGTGCCAAGAAGACAATGAGGATTTCGCTAGACTGGTTAAGGAAATACGTCAGCATCAGTATTCCGGCTGAGCAACTTGCCAACAAACTCACGATGGCAGGTCTCGAGGTGGAATCGGTGGAATATCTCGGTGCAAAGTATGAGAAGTTTCTTGTTGGGCTCGTTCTTGATGCAAAGAAGCATCCCAATGCCGACAAACTGACGGTTTGCAAGGTGAATGTCGGCATGCAGACTCTTGATATCGTTTGCGGGGCGCCGAATGTGGTTGCTGGACAGAAGGTTCCTGTCGGACTCGTGGGTGCTGTCGTTCCGCGAAATCAACACGACCCAGAGGGTGGACCGTTCGCCCTCGAGCGGGTCAAAATTAGAGGTGTTGAATCTAATGGAATGATCTGCTCGGAATACGAACTAGGCCTGGGAAGCGACGCTGAGGGCATACTTGTCCTAGACACCGAGGCAAGAGTTGGAACGCCACTTGCTGAATATCTCGGTTCCACACAGACGGTTTTTGAAATTGGCGTAACGCCAAACCGACCAGACTGTCTCAGCCACCTGGGTGTAGCGCGAGAAGTGGCGGCACTGATTGGTGCGAGACTTCAAAAGCCGGTCGTCCGCTTCAAGGAATCTCCCGAGCGTCTAGACGGGTGTGCCGCTGTTCAAATCGAGAACCTCGAAGACTGTCCTCGTTACACTGCACGTGTTGTGCGCGGAGTCAAAGTTGGTTCTTCGCCGCGCTGGCTTCAGGAAATCCTAAAGGCGGTTGGTGTGCGTCCAATAAATAACGTGGTCGATATCACAAACTACGTTTTGATGGAACTTGGCCATCCGCTCCACGCATTTGACTTCGACAGGCTTGAAGGCGGGATGATCGTCGTGAGGAGCTCAAAGGAGGGTGAAGCTTTTACGACTCTCGATGGGAAAGAACGGAGACTGCGGTCGGACACATTGATGATTTGCGATGCTAAGCAGCCTGTTGCAATTGCGGGCGTCATGGGTGGGGCAAACACAGAGATTTCAGAATCAACTGAGAATGTGTTGATAGAGAGTGCGTACTTCAACCCACGAAGCATTCGTCGAACCTCCAAGTATTTGAGCTTGAGTACTGATGCGTCTCAGCGGTTCGAGCGGGGTGCTGATCCTAATGCTACCCGTTATGCTGTCGATCGCGCAGCTCAGTTGATGCAAGCTGTCTGCGGCGGGAGGATCCTGAAGGGGGTCATCGACGTATATCCGAGAAAGATTCAACCACGCTTAGTCCCTTTGCGAGTGAATAAAGTCAACGAAATCCTGGGGACGGATCTGAGGGAAAGGGAGATCGTCCGTTTTCTATCTTCTCTGGAAGTCCCCCTTGCAGGAAGGGGAGCAAGCAAGGTGGGGAAGAAGCTGAAGTTCCGGGTGCCAACTTTTCGACCGGATCTTGAGCGGGAGATTGATTTGATTGAAGAAATTGCGCGAGTGTATGGGTATGATAACATCGAAACGAGGATGGGATCGGCATTGAAGTTTCCTTCGCAGGCAGTGCCGAGAGACTACTCTGATGAGGTTCGTGACTTTCTTGTGAGCGAAGGTTATCAGGAAATTGTCACAAACAGCCTCCAGAAGAAGTGGATCGCCTCCCTTGGTTGCGAGAAGTTCGTCGAGGTTATGAATCCAATCAGCGAAGATATGGCGGCTTTGCGGACGAGCCTCGTGCCTGGAGCACTTGAAGTGATCCACTACAACATCAACCATGGGACAAAAGACATACGGATATTCGAGATCGGGCATGTTTTTCGGAAGGGTTCGAAACTAGAAATGGGGAAGTTCTTTGAGGATTATGTCGAGGAGGAACGAATCATTATCGCTCAGACGGGGCTCGCGAATGCTCCAGGGTGGGAAAGAGCTGACCGGGTGGCAGATTTCTTTGACCTGAAGGGAACCACAGAGAGGTTACTCAGGAAGATTTTTCTTGACAAATTTCAGTTTATTTGTTATCCTACGACCAACGCTTTAACTGAATTCTCAGTTGGCATTGAAATCAATGGAAGTTATGTAGGCTTCCTCGGTAAGCTGAAGTCTGACATTGCGATGGGTTTTGGGATTGACCAGGAGGCCTACGTCAGTGAGATTTCGATTGAAGGCATCGGGGATATTCAAGAACGAAAGCCAGCGTTCCAACCTCTCCCGAAATACCCGTCGGTGGTAAGAGACTTGGCTTTCGTTGTGGACGAGCAAGTGGCTGTAGGTGACCTTGAGGCAACGATTCAATATTCTGGCGGGGATCTTCTAAAGAAGATCCGTTTGTTTGACTTGTATGTTGGCGATCAGATCGAGCTGGGCAAAAAGAGTTGTGCGTTTTCCCTCGAGTTTCTCTCTCGAGATCGGACTTTGACCGAAGAGGAAATTGAGGAGATAACTCGGAGGATTGTCCAGTCCGTCGGACAGAAGCTTGGCGCGAGATTGAGGAGCTAGATTTTGCTCTGGTGGTGATGGGACTTTGTGGCCACACTTTAAGAAGGAGACCAGAATATTGACTGAACAGCAGACTGAACTAGAAGTCGGAAGCATCAGAGATTCTAGAGGACTTGAGGGAGTCTTTAGAACACTCTGGGAGAGAGTGAAGAAGGCTGCAGAACTAATCGAACACTTAAAGGAGGAGAATCGAACGCTCCGCAGTAATACGGCTCAGCTTGAGGAGCAACTCTCCAATCTGAAAAACGAGTTGATGACAAAGGAAGGGGCTTTGCGAGAAATGAATGAGGAACGTCTCCAGGTGCTCTCGAGCGGCGACAGTCTGTTTTCGGAACAAGAGAGGGAAGCTTTGAAACAGAGAATCAGAGAACTGATCGCAAGTATCAATTCGCATTTTTAGAACGACCATTCTTGTCAGGTAAACTCATTAACATGTTTGGTAAGGAGCAAACAAGGTTCCCCGGTCCAAGATGAATGCTAGGGGCGCTTCGAATCCCAAGGACTCGAGAATACGAGAGAACTGCCAATGGACGGAAAGAGCATAAAAGTGAAGATCTTCGGCTCCGAATATCCGCTTCGGGGTGAAAGCGAGGAGCTCACTAAAAAGGTGGCGGGATATGTCGATGAAATGGTGAACGCGATCCATGAAAAAATCCCAGAGCAACCACCGCTGACCATTGCCGTTCTGTCAGCATTGAACATTACAGAAGACCTTTTCAAGGAAAAGGAAAAGAATCGTTCAGTATTGAGCTATGCGGAAGCGGAATTGAGCCGCATCAGCGCGTTTCTCGACCAGTACTTGAGTCTAGAGAGTTAATCCTTTTCTTGCGCACGAGGCGCCAAGCGTTCTTTCACATAATCTCGACGAGCGAATTCAAGGTCTACGATTATGGTAGATTCAAGATCCGCACCGTCGGGCTTAGTCAAACATATTAAAGAACCTGACAAGTAGCTTTAATAGGGAGTCCGGCTCTTGAACGTGGAGCACAGGCCACCCTCTCGTTGACACGAGGGGTTCTTGCGACGACGCTCCGGCTAGATCTGGAGAAGAGCGAGGCAGTGGAAGTATGAAACGTTCAGGCGGACACCCACAGTGTCTTGAAAGAGGTTCTTTCAATACACTTGACTGCCCGGCGAGTGCGGATTTTTATTTGTCTTTCTAAATGTGAGCGTATCGCCGATCCGTTGATTTTGGAGGAGGTCATATGAATCTTACGATCTATGTCTTGGTTCCGATTGTTGTGGCAATTGCTGGGCTGGCCTTCTATCTGGGCTGGTATTTCAATGCTCGGGCCGAACAGCGGAGGGTTGCCAGCGCAGAGGAACGCGCGAAGAAGATCATTGGCGACGCGGAAAAAGATGCAGGTACTCTGAAGCGCGAAAAGCTGTTGGAGGTGAAGGACGAATGGTACCGGAAGAAACAGGAGTTCGACGCTGAGGCCTCTTCAAAACGGAATAAGCTTCAAGCGCATGAGAAGCAGCTCGACGGCCGCGAAGAGAATATCGATCGAAAACTCGATCTCATAAACAAGAAAGAGAAGGAAGTTCAGGTGCTACGGCGAGAGTTGGAAGATAAAGGAAGAGACATCGAGACAAAGCGCAGTGCGCTGTCGCGTCTCATCGAGGAGCAGAACGCACGCCTCGAACACGTCTCTGGCCTGTCTCGCGAGGAAGCAAAGAAGCTCCTCATGGAGAACATGACAAATGATGCCAAAGCTGAAGCGGCCCAGAGGCTCAAGGAAATCCATGATCAGGCTAAGCTTGAGGCGAAAAGGGAAGCACAAAAAATTATCATCCAGGCCATCCAGCGAACAGCATCGGACCATTCGGTCGAAAATACTGTCAGCGTCCTCAACATCCAGAACGAGGAGATGAAGGGCCGCATCATTGGGCGGGAGGGCCGGAACATCCGCGCGTTCGAAGCGGCAACAGGCGTCGATGTCATCGTTGATGATACTCCCGAGGCGGTCATCCTTTCTGGCTTCGACCCGTTTCGGCGTGAGGTGGCAAGGATTTCTCTCGAGAAGCTCATTGCGGACGGCCGCATCCATCCGGCGCGAATAGAGGAGATCGTTGACAAGACAAGAAAGGAGTTGGAGGAAGAAATCGTTCGTAACGGTGAACAAGCCCTTCTCGACGTTGGACTTCACGGTGCCCATCCCGAAGTCGTTAAACTCATCGGGAAAATGAAATATCGCTCGAGTTACGGCCAGAATTTGCTGGCTCATAGCATTGAAGTTGCTCATCTCACTGGGCTCATGGCCGTCGAGTTGGGGCTCGACCAGACGCATGCGAAGCGAGCAGGATTGATGCACGATATTGGCAAGACTGTCGACCGTTCAGTTGAGGGACCTCATGCCCTGATAGGCTACGAGTTAGCGAAGAAGTACGGGGAGCATGCTGTCGTAGCGAACGCGATCGGTTCGCACCATGAGGACATTCCCATGGATACTCCCATAGCGGCTCTCGTGCAAGCCGCGGATGCAGCCAGCGGTGCTCGCCCAGGGGCACGTCGTGAATCCGTGGAAGGGTATGTCAAGCGGCTCGAAAAACTCGAGCAACTCGCCCAGTCCTTCCAAGGTGTGGGAAAGACATATGCGATACAGGCAGGGCGGGAAATTCGAGTAATTGTTGAGCCCGAGAAGATTGATGACGCCATGGCTGATCAGCTCTCCCGCGACATCGCCTCAAAGATCCAGGATGAGCTGGAATATCCTGGTCAGATCAAAGTTACCGTCATTCGGGAAGTTCGGTCCGTCTCGATTGCCAAATAAATTGTTCTCCATTCATACAGTCGGGTGACAAGAAAAAGGAAACGGCGAATCTTAAGGATTGGGCTGACTGGCGGAATAGGCGGAGGAAAATCGGTCGTTGCTGCCATGTTCAAGAAGCTGGGTGCAGCAGTTCTTTCTGCCGATGAGATCGCGAGGAACTTGACCGAGAAAAATCCGACAATCAAAAAAGAAATCTGGAAGGAATTCGGTCCACAGGTTTTTTCCAGAGAAGGTTTACTTGACCGAAAACGAATGGCGGACATTGTGTTCTCAAACAGGGAAAGGAAAGAGAAGCTCAACGCCATCATCCATCCATTTGTCCTAAAGAAGATCGAAGAAGAGATCTCGAGGCTTGAGGAGAGCAGTAACGCTACTTTTGTCATTCACGAGGCAGCGCTCATCTACGAGGCGGGAGCCGATAAAGACCTCGACTACGTTATCGTCGTCGATGCAGCTCAAGAAACGAGAATCCGTAGAGTGATGGAGAGGGATGGAGTTTCAAGAGCCGACGTCTTGCGGCGAATAAGATCCCAAATGCCCGTTGAGGAAAAGAGAGAAATGGCGGACTTCATCATTGATAACGATGGTGACATAGTGAGCCTTGAGAATAAGGTGAAATTCCTTTATGGCCTCTTTCTGAAAATCGGACATCCTGCGACTGTGTAACTCAGATTACCACCCGCCCACCTTATGAGTTTGTCCGAAAACTCCATTGTGTAAAGTAGCAGTTCCGGGAATGGAGTCGCTGCGGGGAAAATTGTTGATATTGTTTTCCATCCTCAACTTGTTGAGTTTAATTTTCACCATGGGAAGAATAACATTCCCCACTCAAAAATCTTGACCGAGGTTTTCGGACAGCTTCTATGACTTCTCTCGAACTCGAGTCCCAACTCTTTTTCAAAACCTACAAGCGCATTCCGCTCGAAATTGATCGGGGCGAAGGCTGCTATCTTGTTGGCAAGAATGGTCAGCGATACCTTGACCTCTTCGGCGGTCTTGCAGTCAACGCCCTCGGGTACAGCCATCCGAGAGTCGTTAACGCCATCCGCAACCAGATAGATCGGTACATCCATCTCTCGAATT
Organism: uncultured Chitinophagales bacterium; assembly: GCA_964359185.1. Lineage (GTDB taxonomy): Bacteria > Bacteroidota > Ignavibacteria > UBA10030 > JAHEZR01 > CAYHSB01. The sequence goes on along the minus strand of CAYHSB010000035.1, from coordinate 1,550 downwards.
TCTACCTTCAAGATCCTCAGCTGCGCCTCGCTGAATTGCTGATCCGCCTTTCAAAATACAACCGAGTTTTTCTGTCCAATAGTGGTACTGAAGCGATCGAGGGTGCCATTAAACTTTGCCGAAAATGGAGCAAGCAAACGGGCAAGACGAAGATCTTCGGCATGACAAATGGTTTCAGTGGACGAACCATGGGCGCACTCTCATTGATGGACAAGCCAAACTACCGCGATGGCTATGAGCCGTTCTTGCCCGAGTTTGATCGGATTGAATTCAATAGTGTCGACGACCTCCATCGGAAAATTTCTGGAGAGACTGCCGCGGTGTTCCTCGAATTTATCCAGGGCGAGGGAGGGATCGTGGTCGCCGCGGACCCATTCATCGAGCATCTCTTCGACCTACGAGAGAAGTTTGGCTTCTTGATAGTCGCGGATGAAATACAGACGGGGGTCGGACGTACTGGAAAATTTTTCGCCTTTGAGCACTACGGCGTTTTCCCTGACATCGTAACCCTCGCAAAGCCAATCGGCGGCGGCCTGCCGCTTGGTGCAATCCTTGGCAATGAGAAAGTTTCCGACGTCCTCACCCCTGGTACCCACGGGACTACGTTTGGGGGTAATCCGGTGGCGTGTGCTGCGGGCGTGGCAGTCCTGGAGGAGATTATCCGAGGTGATCTCATGAGAAACGCGATTGAGCTGGGAAATCATCTTAAGAGTGCTTTTGAAGAAATGAAGCGAGACTTTCCCAGCCTCATCGTCGAAGTCCGCGGTCTTGGATTGATGCTAGGCATCGAGTTGAAGAAGGATGGCAACCCTATCGTCGAAAAGATGCGGGATTGCAGGGTACTTATCAACTGCACAAGCAAGAATGTGTTGCGATTCCTCCCTCCCCTTATAATCACCAGAACCGAAGCAGACAAAGCTATCGGTGAGTTGCGGAAAGTCTTCCAGAGCGAGGTAAACTAACACGATCACAATCAAAAAGGCAACTTATCTCAGCGGCATCGGGATGGGTCGCGAAGGCGTTCTGCGAGCAGCGAACGCCTTTTTCATTCCCTCTGTTGTTTTCGTGAGAATATTTTCTTAGGTTTTCAGAAGTGAATCGAATGCACCGCTCTACTCGCGACCTCGAGTTTGACAAGCCGCATTGCAATTGCGCGGTCTTCGGCATCTACGGCCATCCTCAAGCTTCGACGATGACGTACTACGGACTTCTCGCCCTCCAACATCGAGGACAGGAAGCTGCGGGTATTGTAACAAGTGAATTCATCGAAGACCGACAGAGGTACCATTTCAATGTATACAAAGGGGTGGGACTTGTTGCTGATGTTTTTCGTGATGAGACTCTTCTCATGGAGGTTCTCAAAGGGAAGTGCGCAATCGGTCATAATCGGTATTCGACCGCAGGCTCGGCAAATAACAAGGCAAATGTTCAACCGTTCACTGTAAATTATAAGGTTGGCAATCTGGCTCTCTCACACAACGGGAACCTCACCAATTTCCGGAAGCTGAGGAACGTATTGCAGGAAGACGGGACGATTTTCCAGACGACTT